>JANNYL010000392.1:0-14026 GCA_031410075.1 Flavobacteriales bacterium | reverse complement strand
GAATAGCGCCCCTGGCAACACGGTCTCCACATTGCTCTCCAGCGTGAGCATTTGATCCGGATCCGGATCGGTGATCACCGCATCGAAACAGAACGAAGTGCCACCACACAGCGTGAGGCCAAAGTCGCCGTCCTGCACCGCAGCGCCGCTCAAGTTCGTGATGGACCCGGAGTTCGGATCAGGATTGTTGTTCGAGCAATCGATCACCACGAACAGGATGTCCCGCACTACTGAACCGGTGAGTTCGCCAGCGTTGTTGAACGCATCCACTTGCACGGCAACTATGTAATAGCCGATCAATGTTGGTGTGAAAAGCACTTGACCCGTAGTGGCATCCAAGGTTATTCCGGGAATGGGTTCCGCTCCTGAAAAACCGGGCTGGTAGTTTACCGGCAGTGCGCCGTTGTTGAACCTACGAGCGTCCACCAAGGCATACGAAAGAGAATCTCCATCCGGATCGCTTACACCGAAATTGTAGCTCACCAGCTGATCTACGCAGACATACGGAAGCGCGTCTTCCGCGAAGACTGGAGAGTTGCCACATTCCACTGTTGAGTTGTTCAATACGGTCTCGACATACTCCCCTTGGTTGCCGATAAGATTGATGGATGATGCACGGCAGCAGAGATTCCAACTGATCGTCCAGCCATCGCAGGGTGGCAGGAACTGGGAAGTGGTGAACTCGTACAAACGCATACCTGGCAGGTTGCCACCATTGCAAGTGCTGTTGCCGATCTGCGCAGCGCATAGCTGCGATACTTCTGTTCCAACTGGAACCGGGAGGTCGGTCACCGTAAAGCTCGTGCCGCACGAACTTGAGAAAGACAGGGTTTGCGGAACGACAGCCGTTCCACTGCAATCAACGAATACTTGCAGTGTAACTTCGTACTGGTTGGTACCGGTGCATGTGTAAAGAATGTTCGCACCCGAGTAATGGTTCGCCATCCCAGAAAGCGTTAGCGAGCAGGAAAGCAACAGGGCGATGTAGATACGTGCCATGGGGAAAGGTGTTGTTCGGCATTGAAGGTATTCGTCTACCCCATAGCCCCGACATCCTGTGGAAGTCGATTACCTAACGAGCCTGCTCCAACATGCGCAGATCCTCGGCAATGAAGCCTTGCTTCTTCTCGAAGAGTGAAGCGTCATCACGCAAATACATCAACTCACCGTTGCTGGCGTTGAAGATGCGCTTGAAGCACCACTTCGTTTTGTACTCACCGGTCATCACCACGTCGCTGATCGCCACACCGCTTTCGCCTTTCTCTGCGGCTGCCATTAACTGGGACTGGTCCATAACCTGCAATTGTTTGGTGTAGGTTTCTTTGGCTTTGGCGGCATCAGGAATGGTTTTGTCCAAGTGCTCCTTGGCCACCCACAGGTCCATATCTTTGATCAGGCGGTTGCGGCTCGCATAAAGCCGGTCGGCTGTGGCTTTGTCCTTGACCTTCCCGCCTTCCACGTTCTTCAAAAAATCCTGCAGGTGTTTCACATAGAGCATGAGCATCGCACTGTTCGTGCTACCTACGGCTTTGGCATCGATCATCAAACTCGCGACTTCCTGGGTTCCCGGGATATTCGCCGCCGCACCATCGGTTACTTCGATCGCTTCACCTTTTTTCTGCTTCCAGCCTTGGATCAGCGCGAGAAAAACAGCGTCATGTTTTTCGGCGTCCTTCCGCAAGATCTTCATCAGGTAATTCTTGGTCGGATCGATCGGTTGTGTGGCCAGATCCGCGGTGTTGATGAAATCGAAGCTCTTCGTGAACTTCCATTCCGCCTTCACCGCGTTCATGATCGCCTTGTTGTATGATGTATTGCCATCATCGAGAACCACCAGCGTTGTATTCGTTTTCGCGGCGGCTACAGCCTTTGTGTCGAAATTGCCGTATTGGGCCGAAGTTTGGAGAGTGATCGTGATGATCGCGACGAGAATGGAATAGCGCATGGGTCTTGGTTGGTTGGTGATCGTTTGTCCCAGGATCGGTCGATGGTCTTGCGGAAGTGTTGATCGAACTACCATCAATGATCAACTGGGGTTGGATCCGGGCTGCCAAACATAGTGCCATCGAATTCCGAACTTCGTCCCAGTTTTCCACAAGGTGAACGAAGAACTGTCAACAACATCAGGCGGACTGCGCAAGCGGTTGGATGAAGCCGAGGTTTTACTTACTGTGGTTCAGCAATTACGCAAGGATCTGAATGAGGAGGAGATCCCCGTTCCAGCGGTTGGTGAACACGCGTTCGAGCAGCTTCGTTCAGCTGTTCTTCAGCGTATGGAAGATTGGCAACGAACGGACCCCGCGGCATTCTCCCGCGCCATCAATCGCGTCGATCTTTCCGAGCGCCAAGTAGACCATGCCATGCTTCGGGGTGGCCTTCGGGAACTGGCCGGGGATATGGTACTCAGATGCCTTCTGAAAGTATTGCTGCGTAAGCGTTTCGCGGGCTTGGGGTGAGTCCGGCCACTGACGCGGGCAAACGCGGCATCCTCACTGGTCTGGCCCGAATACGGGTTTCATGCACAATGATCTTTGTATTTCTCTATCCCGGTTCCTCTGCTGGGAGAAAACGGCCATCTACCTTCGCGCCACCGCATGGACAAGTACTCCTACCTAAGCAACGTCGACAGCGTTTGGCTCGACGACCTGTACCAGCAATACCAAAAAGACCCGGCCAGCGTGGAAACGGGCTGGGCGCGCTTCTTTGAGGGCTTTGATTTTGCCAAAGCGCTGAACGAGGAGCCTCGAGCAGGTGTGGTCGCCAGCGTGGTGGAAAAGGCCGCAAATGCAGCTGGTGGCAATGAGCGCTTCCAGAAGGAATTCCGAGTTCTGGAATTGATCAACGCCTATCGGACCCGTGGCCACTTGTTCACGGACACCAATCCAGTTCGTGAGCGTCGCAAGTACACACCAACCCTGGCGTTGGAGAATTTCCAACTGAGCAACACCGACCTTGACACGGTCTTCACGGCAGGTAACGAAGTGGGCATCGGTCCGAGCAAGTTGCGTGACATCGTCGCACTGCTGGACCAAACGTATTGCTCGAGCATCGGCGTAGAGTTCAAGTATATCCGTAATCCGGAGAAGCTCACATGGCTTCGGGAGCGTATGGAAAGCACACGCAACACGCCATCGTTTTCGATCGATCAGAAAAAGGAGATCCTGGAAAAACTGAACGAGGCGGTGGTCTTCGAGAAGTTCCTGGGGAAGAAATTCATCGGTGCCAAACGCTTCAGCATCGAAGGCGCCGAAGTGCTGATCCCTGCATTGGATACGGTGATCGAACACGGTGCCGAATTGGGCATCACGGAGTACGTGATCGGCATGGCCCACCGAGGAAGACTGAACGTGTTGGCCAACACGATGCGCAAATCATACGATGCGATCTTCAGTGAGTTCGAAGGAAAGGACTACGACGATGCGTTGGTGGAGGGCGATGTGAAATACCACATGGGCTACAGCAGCTTGGTTACGACCAACACGGGGAAGGAAGTGCGCCTCACACTGGCGCCGAATCCGAGCCATTTGGAAACGGTTGGACCGGTGATGCAAGGGATCACCCGTGCGATCATCGAGCACGACGACCACTTCGCGAAAGGTGTTACGGCACCGATCATCATTCATGGCGATGCCGCTGTGGCTGGCCAAGGCGTTGTATACGAAGTGGTGCAAATGGCCGGGCTCAAGGCCTATGAGGTCGGCGGAACGATCCACATCGTGGTGAACAACCAGGTCGGATTCACGACCAACTATATCGATGCACGCACCAGTACGTATTGCACCGATGTGGCAAAGACAACGCTATGTCCTGTCTTTCACGTGAATGGTGACGATGCTGAAGCCGTGGCGTACACTGTGAAATTGGCGATGGATTATCGTCAACAGTTCGGACAGGACGTGTGGGTGGATATCCTCTGCTACCGCAAACACGGACACAACGAAGGAGATGAGCCGAAGTTCACTCAACCACTGCTCTACAAAGCGATCGCGGCCCACGCTGATCCGCGCGAGATCTACACGCAGAAGCTGATCGATAGTGGGGTTGAAGGCGCCCGTGAAATGGCACAGGAGATGGAGCGTGCGTTCAGCGAAATGCTCGATGCACGGCTCACCGAGGCGAAGCAGGTGCGCGTTGGGCACATCAGCAATTTCATGGCTGAGCGTTGGAAAGGATTCAAACGTGCTGATGCAACGGACTTCGCGAAGTCGCCTGCGACGGGTGTGAAGAAGGATGTGCTGAAATTGATCGGTGAGAAATTGACCGTGATCCCGGAAGGCAAGAAGTTCTTTAGCAAACTGGAGAAGATCCTGAACGATCGAAAGAAGATGATGGCCGATGAGACCCTGGATTGGGGCATGGCCGAATTACTTGCGTACGGGTCGCTGCTGGTTGAAGGACATCCGGTCCGTTTTACCGGGCAGGATGTTGAGCGCGGCACTTTCAGTCATCGCCATGCCGTAGTGCGCATGGAGGACAGCGAAGAGGAATTCATCCACCTCAAACACATTCAAGAAGGGCAAGCGCTGTTGCAGATCTACAACTCGCTATTGAGCGAGTACGCGGTACTCGGTTTCGAGTACGGATATGCGCTTACCAACCCCGATGTGCTCACGATCTGGGAAGCGCAGTTCGGCGATTTCATCAACGGTGCCCAGATCATCCTCGATCAGTATTTGTGTTGTGCCGAAGAGAAATGGAACACGCAGAACGGCATCGTGCTATTGCTTCCGCATGGATATGAAGGCCAGGGTGCGGAGCACAGCAGTGCGCGTATGGAGCGCTTCCTGCAAAGCTGTGCGGATGGCAACATGATCGTGGTGAACTGCACCACACCCGCGAATTTCTTCCATGCGTTGCGGCGCCAACTTGCTTGGAATTTCCGCAAGCCCATGGTGGTGTTCACGCCGAAGAGTTTGTTGCGCCACCCGAAATGTGTGAGCAAGTTGGATGAACTGGCTGCAGGCGGATTCCAAGAACTCATCGATGATGCGATCGCGGACCCAAAGCACGTGAAGACATTGATATTCACGCAAGGCAAGATCCATTACGACCTGATCGAGCACCGTGAAAAGAACGGCATCACGGATACGGCATTGGTTCGCCTCGAACAGTTGCATCCGTTGCCAGCTGAGCAGATGCGCGAAGTCATCAAAAAATATGCGAAGGCGGATCGTTACCTGTGGGTCCAGGAAGAGCCACTGAACATGGGCGCCTGGTCATACATGACGATGAATTTTACAGACATCAAGTTCGAAGTGATCGCACGGCCTGCCAGTGGTGCACCTGCCACGGGCAGCAGCAAACGCAGCGCGAATCAACAGATCTCCATTATCGAAAAGGCGTTCACGCGATCCACTTCAACAGTGAAAGTCAAAGCATAAGCAAGTCGTATTTCATACCACCGCACTCATACTTCACCCTTCAGGCATGGCCAACATCGATGTAAAGGTTCCCAGTCCCGGCGAAAGCATCAGCGAAGTGCGCATCGCACAATGGCTCGTGAAGGATGGTGATGTGGTCGCCAAGGACCAAGTGCTCGCCGAGATCGATAGCGACAAAGCAACACTCGAGTTGAGTGCAGAAGCCGGTGGGCAGATCAAGATCCTGGCCGCAGCTGATGCAACGGTGAACGTAGGCGATGTGGTCGCGAAGTTGGATACGTCCAAGAGCGCACCAGTGAGCGCAGCAAAGCCAGTGGAACAGAAAGCAGCAGCACCGGCGACCAAGCCAGCTTCCGCAGCCGTTGCAGCATCAGCGGCGCACGCAACACCTGTTGCGAAAGCCATGCTTGATGAGAAAGGTGTGAGCGCGGATAGAGTGAAAGGCAGCGGCCCCAACGGTCGTATAACCAAGAGCGATGTTGCGGCCTACGTGGCCGGTGGCGTTGATGCGGGAGCAGTTGCCATGAGCGGCTGGGGCGGTGTGCGTGATCAGAAGCGTGTGAAGATGAGTTCACTGCGCCTCACGGTGGCGAAACGACTGGTCGCGGTGAAAAACCAGACCGCCATGCTCACCACATTCAACGAAGTGGATATGAGCGCGGTGATGGCGCTGCGCGATAAGTACAAAGACAAGTTCAAGGAACAGAAGGGCGTCGGCTTGGGCTTCATGAGCTTCTTCACGAAAGCGGTTACCGAAGCATTGCGCCTGTTCCCGAGCGTGAACGCGCAGATCGATGGTGAAGAGATGGTGATGCACGACTATGCCGATGTCGGCATCGCGGTGTCTTCACCGAAAGGATTGATGGTGCCCGTGATCCGAAATGCTGAGCGGATGAGCTTGGCGGAGATAGAAGCGAAGATCAAAGAGCTCGCGGTGAAAGCACGCGATGGCAAACTCTCCATGGACGAGATGAGCGGAGGCACCTTCACGATCACCAACGGTGGCGTGTTCGGTAGCATGCTCAGTACGCCCATCCTCAACCCGCCGCAGAGTGCGATCCTCGGCATGCACAACATCGTGGAGCGCCCCGTTGCAGTGCATGGTCAGGTCGTCATTCGCCCGATCATGTACCTCGCGTTGAGTTACGACCATCGCATCATCGACGGCAAAGAGAGCGTGAGCTTCCTGATGGCCGTGAAGCAGATGATCGAGGACCCCAGCAAGATGGTGTTCGGCGGCAAGGAGCCGGGTGAAGTGTTGTTGGGTTTGTGAGGTTTCTCACCGCAACGGTCAGGGTTCGGGTTCCGTATTTTTCTCCTTGGTACCGGGCAGCGAACCTGCGTTTGCGGCTGTCTAGCTTTTGAACCAACATTCATACCGATGAGAAAGCTGGTACTCCTTGCTCTTGCGCTTCCTGTCTTGGCGCATGCCCAGAACGATTACTTGGCCAACGACCCTGTTTGGACAGCGACATCTGTTTGCAACGAGGGTGGTTTTGGCGGATCTTGTCTGACCAATGATCATTATTCCTACCGAACGGCAGGGGATACGCTTATCGGTACGGTCGCTTATACGAAAGTGGTTCGCTACGGCACCCGCATCTATTCATGGGTTGGCGGTAACCCGCCGCCGCCACCGATCTGCACCGGCGGTTCCGCGTATGGCCCGGCTCTCGCTGGGTTGATCCGGCAGGAGGCGAGTGCCTTTTATCTGTGGGATGGCTATGACGATCAATTATTGTTCGACTTCGACCTGAACGTTGGAGACACGTTGCCCTTATCGTTTAACAATTGGAACACGGACCTGGTCGTGGATGCGCTGGATAGCATCCAAGTGGGCTCGGAGTGGCGGAAACGCTTCATCATCTCCAACGTACCGATCGAAGTGATCGAGGGGATCGGCTCTAGCAACGGTTTGTTCGAACCTGTTGCCAACTTCTTTGACTGTGGGTACCAACTCGAGTGCTTTGGGCTCGATACCATCGGTTACTACCCGGGAACAGGCCCCGATTGTTCTATCGCAATGGGAATAAATGCGGTCTCGCTCGATCAGTCTCAATTCGAGGTTTCACCAAACCCAGTGAACGACGTGCTGAGAATATCCGGCGTCGATCCACAACACACGGGGTTCGTTCGGTTGTTCGATGTACAAGGTTGTGAGCGGTTGCACGGCGCACTGTACCGCGAAAACATGACCCTGGATATGAGCGCGATACCCGGTGGTGTATATGTCCTTGTTGTTGGCGATCAGAGGCAACAAGTCGTGGTGACGCATTAGGGGGGAACGAGCTGCTGGCAGGTGAGGCCTGGTATACTTGCAAAGCAGCTTATGGCCCTGCCGATGGTTTCGATCAAGGAAGCAAGTACGAACGAAGAATGGGAACAGGCCATCCACCTGTTGCATGAAGTGTATGTTGGCGGAGGCTACACGAATTCGGCGGTCGCACAACAAATGCAGACACGCGAAAAACTCGAACCAGCGGGAACCTTTCTGATCGCCAAGAACGAGCATGACCAAGTTGTTGGTGCCGTTGTTTCACTTCATCCCGATAGTGTGCTCCAACAACTCGCGCGACCGGGCGAACATGAGTTCCGTATGCTCGCAGTGGGCACCAACGCGCGGGGTCAAGGGGTAGGAGAGGCGCTCGTTCGAGCATGCATCGATCGAGCACATACGGTTGGGGCCACATCCACGGTACTCTGGACACAACCTACCATGAAAGCTGCGCAGCGTTTGTACGAACGGCTTGGCTTTGAGCGTGATCCTTCCCGCGATGTTCCCGATCCCCGCGGATGGGATCGGTTGGTCTACGTGCTTTCACACGCGGAGTGACTTGTGACCGGTCAGCTGGAACGAGCGTTTTATCCGATTCGCACTACAACGTTCTCGCTCCTACATTGCGCCCCCGAAAAAAGGCGTTTTGCCTTAACACGGATCACACACATTCGATATGGCCGATCAGAAAGACCTCGACGCGCATTACACCACCATGGACAAGATCTTTCGCCTGAGTTTGGGCGAGAAGGGTGGATACAGTGGTGCACGGTTCGATGGCGACTTCTCCATGACGCTGGAGCAGGCACAGGAGAAGAAGCACAAGTTCATCATGGACAATTGCAACATCAAGCCGGGCAGCAAAGTGCTCGACATTGGCTGCGGTTGGGGAGCCTTCATCGATTACCTCAACAGGCATGGTGTTTCCACCACCGGTGTGGTCTTGGCAAAAGGGCAGGCTGACGCATGTCGCAAGAACGGATTGAACGTTCAGCACATGGATTCCAAAGCGATCAAGCCAGAGACCTTTGGGAAGTTCGACGCGGTGTGCGCAATGGGCAGTCCAGAGCACCTGTGTTCGGTTGAACAATACCGCGAAGGCAAGCAGAACGAGATCTACAAAACGTACTTCAAGCAAGTAAGCGATCTGTTACCGGTAGGTGGCCGCTTCTATTGCCAGACCATGGTGTTCGGCCCGAACATGGTGAAGTTCGAAGACATCAAATTCGGGCAGACCAATGTGTGGAAGAACCGCAACGATTATAGCGGAGAGGAATTGATGGACCTGGTGTGCGATGTGTTCCCTGGCTCCTGGTTGCCATACGGAAGCGAAGGAATGATCGAACCTGCGAAGGAGCATTTCAAACTCGTTTCCATCGATAGTGGTCGACTGGATTACATCGAAACGATCGCACGTTGGACGGCAGCGTTCAACAAGTTCAATTTGGAGAAATATGGGCTGTATGCGTCCCTGTTGCCCAAGTTGTTCAGCGCCGATTTCCGCAAGTGGGTGCGCCGCTACCAGATCGCGCCGAACCTGCAGGTGTTCGAGCGCGAGATCTTCGAACACTATCGTATGGTGTTCGAGAAGGTGAAGGACTAACGGAATTTTCTGTTCGGTTCAATACACGAATGGCAGCAGCCTTTTCGTGCGCTTCATGTACGCTTCGTAGTCCGAACCAAGTGCTTGCTTGAGTGCATGCTCTTCCACGTTCATACGCCACAGGAACATCGCGAACACAGGTACCGTGATCACCAATAAGGCCAACCAGTTGAAGAGCATCAGGCCAAGCCCTGTGAAGGCGAGGAAGACGCCGGTGTAGCTCGGATGCCGCACATACGTGTACGGACCATTGTCCACTACGCGATGATCTTTCACGATCGCCACGTTCACCGTGAAGAAGCGGCCAAGATGAACGATGGACCACCAGCGCAATAGAATTCCGCCGAGAAAGAGGGCAACAGCCATCCAATACAGCGGATCGGAAAATGGGATCTCGAATTGTCGGTTCGCTTTCGCGATCCATATCGCCGCGAATATGGAAACACCGATCACGCTCCAAAGTGCAAGCAGTGAACCCCGGTCCTTTTGCTCCGCAGATGAACCAGCGCGTTTGAAAACCGCGAGAGCGATCTCCGAGGCACCAAGCAGATAGAAGAAATAATCCGGTCTGATCATCTGTTCAAATGAATGGTTCGCATCAAAGATGTGTAATACCGTTGTTCGGCATGTCGCGTGAAAGTGGTCATCTACCTTCGCCAAATGGCCAATTGGAAAGGCAACAAGCTTTATAGCATCTGGCATCTCACGTGTCCGTTCTGTCACGAAGGCGACTTCTTCATCAGTGGCCCTTATGACTTGAAGCATGTTGGCGAGTTGCACAAGAACTGCCCGGTATGCCATCGGAAGTACGAAAAGGAGCCCGGTTTTTATTGGGGCGCGATGTTCGTGAGCTATGCGCTCAGCATCGCGTTCAGCTTGCTGGCATATGGTATCACTTGGTGGATCTGGCCCGACCTCGGGATACGCGGTTACTTCATCGCGGTAGTAGGCGCGACCATACTGGTGGCTCCATACCTCTATGCGCTTTCGAAGATCTTGTGGGCGAACATGTTTTTCAGCTATCAAGGAGTGAATAGGACCGGAGTGAATTGATCCCGGTCCTTCGAAGACTTCCGTCCTCTAGGACCGATCATATACACCACCCATCACCGGAGTTTCGAACGATCGCTCGCATTGATAACGTGTTGCTTGGAAGACAGTGAACTGCATTTATCCTGCTGGTCTGGCCATTACGGCCATTACAAGTTCCGGTGGAACGGTTTCATGGACGGACAATGGCAGCGCTGGTTATGAGTGGGTGATCACCACGGGTGCCTTGCCCGATGGTTCCAATGCCGTTGCCTCCGGAACTGGCGCGAACATCCTGGCGACCGGCCTCGCTTCCGGTACAGGGTACACAGTGTTCGTAAGGTTCACATGCGGTGGCGGAAACAGCGACTGGAGTTCGGGCATTTTCTTCATCACCCTCATTACAAATGATGAAGCGGTGAACGTGCGCATCGTGGATCTGATGGGTAGAGTTGTTGCCGAGCAAGCCATGACGCGTGCTATTCCGTTAGAACGGTTGAGCGCAGGTACCTACACGTTGATCGCGAGCGATACCCACGGATAGGCAGTGGCGCGTGCGCGGTTCGTGAAGGAATGATCGGGTCGGAATAAAGTTGAAGGGTGGAACGTACGGATCGTTCCACCCTTCTCGTTACTCGTACTATTCAGATGAGAATGTTGAACTTGGGGTCGATCACATTCTGCCTTTTCTGCCACGCCTTTGTGATCGCGCAGGTGGGTGAGACCACCCTGCCGGTGCTCAATCAACGGGTTGTGGAATTCGTTCACGCGCACATGGGTGAGCGCGTGGATCGTGGTGAGTGCTGGGACCTGGCGGCTTTCGCATTGAACGAAGCAGGCGCGAAGTGGAATGGTAAGCTTCAATATGGCCGCCTTTTGGATCCGAAGAAGGAACAGGTCCTACCGGGCGACATCATTCAATTGGAAGGTGTGGAATTCAAATGGCGGGAGGGTGATGCCACGAACGTGATCACCATGCCGCACCATACCGCCATTGTGTATGAAGTGAAGTCTTCGGGGAACTACCTCGTAGCTCACCAGAACATGCAGGGTATCGGACGGAAAGTGGGCTTGGGGACCATTGTGCTGGAGCATAGGTCCAAGGGGAAGATCATGATCTACCGTCCGCAGGAGGATTGACCGGACTCTTTTTGCTACTGCATCGACTTTCAGCTACGCGCTGTTGATGATCGGATCAGCTCGACCGGTCGCTCAACGGATCCGTTACGGAATTTTGGGGCATCCCCCCGGTGCATTGGGCCGGTGAGGCAGAAACATGTCAGCCCAGATCTTCGAAGCTCGATCCAAATGCCTGCGTGAACTGCGCGATGCAGGGCATGAGGAATTGGAGGATTTTTTGGGTGGTGCCGATGAATTGGGTGCTGCCTTGCGCACAGGTTTGCTCGTGAAGGTTCACCGGTGCTGCGATTGGCAACGGTACCAAGGCCTGATACCCACTGAACGAGGCGAGGAATTCCTGCTGCACGTGCCGGAACACCACGTGATCGTTGTGAAGCGCGATAGGAAACAAGCACTTCATATTGAATTGCTCAACGACCCCTTACCGGGCGAACCCCTTCGGCTGGACCCAGGAGCTTTGCCTTGTGGTCTTGTTCCTGCGCCACCGGCCAACCCTACCAAACGCACTGACTTCGACCCCGTTACTGCGCTGCAGCAACTACGCCAACAAGAATTGGAGTGTTGGTTGATCGAAGGGTACATGGACTTCGAGGAATTCCGAGCGGAGAACGGATTGGTCGATCAAAAACTGCTGGCCTCAGGGTTGTTCCGTCGCCGTGATGAGAGCATCGACGACCATCAACTGCCGCTGGTGCCTACCGAGAAAGGCGAGCACTTCCTCTTATTGAACGGCGCTTGGGACCTGCTCTTGGTAAAACCTGAGATGGGCCGTAACCTGTTCATGCTCATCGACCCCGATCGGGCGCGAGGGTGGATGGCGGCTTAACGGAGCATCGGTTATCGCCTTGGTATTCTCCGCAGTGCAAGGAAAGCCGCGGATCGTTGGTCGTCCATTGTTGCTCATGTCCCCAACACATGGTAAACTCGCACTGCAACGAATGCACTTCAGCGTTCGCTGATGATCAGAGTTCCCATGAAAAACAACTACGCTCTTGTTTCGATATTGGTGCTTTCGACTTTTTCCGCCAACGCCCAATCGTATTGCACACCGAGCTTTCTTAACGGTTGTTTCAACTGGTCCAATAAGTTCATCACCATCGGTTCCATCGATTGGGCCTTGGATGCTAGTGACTGTGCCGAGTATGACTACACGTCGATGAGCACAAGTGTAGCAGCAGGGGTGCCTGTGCCTGTTTCCGTTGAGAATGGATCGTGGTGTGGCTGCGCGATCTGGGTGGATCTGAACAACAACTTCACCTTCGAGGATACGGAAAACCTCTACTACACATACGTTGGTGGTGCTCCTACTTATGTCTATGATTTCGACCTCACCATTCCTACTGGTACACCTGATGGTTCCTATCGTATGCGCGTGATAAGTCCGTGGGGCGCGGATGGGGTCACTGTTGGGGATAATGGATACGGTGGTTGTGGCGATTACCAATATGGCAACTTCGAGGATTTTACCATCAATGTGGGTGACGTAAGTAGTGTTGGTGAGAATGTGGCATCAACCTCGATCATCGCTGTTCCAAATCCCACTAACGGCCCGTTGACTTTAGAGGCTGGAACAGGCCAACCATTGGAGCGCATTGTAGTGCGTAGTGCGGATGGCCGCGTTGTTCAAGAGCTGGCATTCGCAGGGGTGGCCGCTAAGGTGCATGTGGACTTGAGCGCCCTTCCGGACGGTGTGTACGTGTTGCAAGGCTTTAGCAGTGCGGCAACTCTGACCGTACGGGTGTTGAAGGGTTGAGCTGGTATCAACGTTTACCGACGAAATGGGCAGTGCCACCTGATGTTCTGAACTGCCTTGGTTGGGTCGTTGAAGGTGATATCGTTAGCCAGGCTCGATCACGCATTCGCAGTAGGGAAGATCGCTTCAATAACGTGGTCGAGCGTTCGTGAATATGGACGAAAGCCGCGTTGCGGGCCTCCTGCGTAAAGGCATCCCACACTCCCTTGTTCACAAATGCACGCGTTCCTCGGATTCCTTGGGAAGTCACCGGGATACGTTTGTCCGGCACCTGTTCTGAATACAGGCGCGCCGATCGTTGAGAGTTGATAGGACGATCGGTGGGCGCCAGTGAAGGCTGGTCCCGCGAATATTCTCCTCCTCTGGGGACGCGGGTGTTTGAGGGCGGTGGCCACCTATTTCCGCAGGTACATGGCAGCAACGCTACGCGCATTCCGCACTTCGGTCCAAGCGACCCGTTCCCTCCTTACTAATCTGGTTGTCGCCGCAATGGCGCTGGTGATGTCCGGCACCGAAGCGAAGGCAACGCACGCGGTTGGTGGCGAACTCACGTACACGTGTGCGGGTCCCAATCAGTATCTGGCCACGTTGAAGTTCTATCGGGACTGCAACGGTGTAGCGGCTCCGACGAACTGCAGCAATGGGCGATCGTTCAATGTAACGAGCGTGAACTGCGGCGCGAATTTCAATTTGTGTTTCAACCTGGTAAGTGTTCAGGTCATTACACCGATCTGCCCAACGGAGGTGGATCGATGCGTAAGTGCGTCAGGCGTTTACGGATTGGAGGAGTACACGTTCACCAGGCTGATCGACCTGAGCGCCTTTGCCGCGTGCGGTGCGAACAG
>JANNYL010000391.1:0-5658 GCA_031410075.1 Flavobacteriales bacterium | reverse complement strand
GACTACAGCATCGCCGACATTCTTGGCGAAGGCAAAACCGTGCTGGTGGATGTCAGCGCTCACTGGTGCGGACCATGCTGGGCATGGCACAACAGCGGTATCATGGAGAAACTCTATCATGAGTTCGGACCTGAGGGAACGAATGACCTGATGATTTTCTTCGTGGACGGCGATCCTGCCAGCAGCTTGGCGTTGTTAGGTGGTGCTGCTGGTTCGCAAGGTGATTGGATCGCGGGTACTCCTTACCCGATGATCGGGCCTAATGGCGAAGGCAGCACGTTGGCTGATATCTACAATATCAGCGCTTATCCAACCCTGTTTATGCACTGCCCAGGCAGCACTGCAGGCGTTGAGATCGCACGTACAGCAACTTGGGAGACCTTCCTGACAAGTTGGAAGAACGCATGCCCTGCTGCGTTCAATAATGGAGCAATTGACGCACACCTTCTCGAAGTGGAGAATGGTGAATTGTGCCCAGGTGAGCATCCATTCGCTGAGGTGTTCAACCAAGGAACTGGTGCCCTCACAAGCGCTACTCTTGAGTTGCGCGAAGGTGGCAACTTGGTAGAGACCAAGGCATGGACCGGAAGCATCGCACCATTCGCACATGCTGAAGTGTCTTTTGACAACACAACGGTTACGGGTTCGGCCAACTACGAGGCAACGATCATCGTTCCTAACGACGCCAACACATTGGGCGATGTTGAGAACGCTGAATTCGGCCCTGTTCCTGATGCTCCGAACACGTTGATTTCGCTCGAACTGAAGACCGACAATTATGGAACGGAGACCACTTGGAAGTTGTTCAATGGTGCTGGCACCGTGGTTGCTCAAGACCCAGCTGGTAATTATGGTAACAACATCGTGTACAATTACAACTGGAGCCTCGACCCTAGCGATTGCTACACCTTCAAGATCTATGATGCGTACGGTGATGGCATCTGCTGCACATACGGCAATGGCTACTACAAACTGAAGAACACTTGGGGCACAGCGAACGTCTTCATTCAAGGAGCTTCATTCGGTGGTGAGGAGGACAAAGGCTTTGGAACACCTGCAACGGTTGGTGTGAACGAGAGCGAACTGAACAATGGCTTCAGCATCTTCCCGAACCCTACAAGTGGTATCGTGAATCTGCAGTTCGCTACCAGCACCGTGGCTACCGTGGACGTTTTCAATGTGCTCGGTGAGCGCGTGAACAGCAGCACGTTCAACACTACCGGACTTCGCACGATCGATCTGAGCGCGTTGAACAATGGTGTGTATTACATGAATGTGAGCGTGGACGGCCAGACCGCCACACGCAAGATCACCCTCAGCAAGTAAGCACGGCCTTACAAGAGCTATTGAAAAAGGCCGGTGGTGCAAATGCGCTACCGGCCTTTTCTTTGGCCCGATGTTCGCCTATCGTGATCGCCCTTTTCAAAACCAACACATGATGAAATTCCTTCTGCCTTTCGCCCTTGTCCTCGCTGTTTCGGTCAACGCCCAAAGCGGAAAACTTCCTGCGGTGGTCGTGCAAACCCTGGATGGTAAAAAAGTGAATACCAGCGCCTGGAGCAACGGTGGCAAACCTATGATCATCAATTTCTGGGCTACTTGGTGCGCACCATGCAAGCGGGAATTGAACGCCATCTCTGAGAAATATGCCGATTGGCAAAAGCAAACGGGCGTGAAACTGATCGCGGTAAGCATTGATGATGCCCGCAGTATGAACCGCGTTGCCCCTTACGTGAACGGACAGGATTGGGATTATGACGTTGTCCTGGACCCCAATGGCGACTTGAAGCGCGCCCTGAACGTGAACAATGTGCCACATACCTTTTTGGTTGATGGAAGTGGTAACGTGGTGTGGCAGCACAACAATTATGAGCCTGGCGACGAGAATGAACTGTTCGAGCAAGTGAAGAAGTTGGCGGTCAAATAAGTGATCAGATCCTTCTCGATCCATTGGACTTCGAAAGAAGTTCCTGCTTGGGCGCCTTGGACAGGCGCCCAAGTTGGTTTGCGGAATGATCGCGGCTATAGTGCCGCCGTGCGTTGACTTTTGCATCTTCGCAACATGCAATGGACCTGTTCTGGACGCTCGCTCTTTTTGAGCGGCCTCGCGATCGTCGCTTCCCTTTCATTGATCGCCCAAGACGGTGGGCAGATCCATGGCAACTTCAGCATGGACGGCCAGTTTTACAATGAGGACGAAGACATTGGCGCGCTAAAGCCTCCGCAGACCTGGGGATCCAACTCCTGGGGAAATTTGAATTACTCCTCCGGAAATTTCAGAGCGGGCATGCGCTTCGAAAGCTATGAACCTGCGCTCCTGGGCTATCCGGCCGGGGCACCATACAAAGGGAGTGGCATCGGATACCGTTTTGCCGCTTACACCAAAGACGATATCGAAGTGACCGTAGGGAATTTCTACGAGCAATTCGGCCAAGGCCTGGCCTTCCGCAGTTACGAGGAGCGCTACTTGGGCGTTGATAATGCCATGGACGGGCTTCGGGTGAAATTCAGGCCTGATACCGGGATCTATTTGAAGGGCTTCATTGGGCAACAACGATTGGGCTTCGATGGTGCTTCGAACGGTGGTTTTTTCAACGGAAGTGGGATAGTTCGTGGTATTGATGGCGAGGTTTCCTTGACCGAAGCCTGGCCCCACCTATTCCCGAAATGGGTCGAAAAAGGCCACGTGCTCACACTTGGGGGGTGCTTCGTGAGCAAGTATGAAGCGGACGATGATCCGCTCTACGAATTCCCTGAAAATGTCGGGTTATATGCAGCACGGCTCAATTACACAACGTCCCATTGGAACATCTATACGGAATGGGCGCACAAGATCAATGATCCGAATACGAGCAATTCCAACATCTATAAGGATGGCGAAGCGCTTATGCTCAATGCCACATATAGCACCAAAGGACTTGGCGTAAGCGCCGGCGCCCATAGTTATGATAACATGGTTTACCGCAGTGGCAGAGGAGCTGGGCCTTTCGACCTGAACATCAATTTTCAACCCCCATTGGCGAAGCAACACACCTACAACCTGCCAGCCACGTTATACCCCTATGCGACTCAAGCCAATGGAGAAGTGGGCTACCAGGGCGAGATTTTCTACAAATTCAAAAAAGGAAGCAAGTTGGGCGGCGCAAAAGGAATGAAGCTCGCTCTTAACTGGAGTGGTGCTTGGAGCTTGGACAGCACCTTGATCCCGAACGATACGGTTGCTTTCGATGGCTACCGGACCAATTTTTTCAGCCCTGGAAAACGCAATTATTATCAGGACCTGAACGTGGAATTGCGCAAGAAAGTGAGTGAGCACTGGGAGCTTGCGCTCACCTACTTGAATTTCATCTATGATATAGACCAGATCCAGGGCAAACCCGGAAAACCGGTGATCTACGCGGACATGTTCGTGTTGGAGGGTCTCCATAATTTCAACGACAAGAACAGTGTCCGATTCGAGCTACAGCACCTGAGCACCAAACAGGATCATGGCAATTGGGCAACGGCAGTTGCTGAATTCACCTTCAGCCCGCATTGGTTCGTAGCGGCAATGGACCAATACAACTACGGCGGTTCGGTGAAAACCAAAGAGATCCACTACCCCATCGGTTCGGTCGGTTATATCCGGGGTGGTAGTCGTTTCAGCATGAGCTACGGTCGACAGCGGGCCGGGATCTTCTGCGTTGGTGGTGTATGCCGTGTTGTACCAGCCTCGAACGGTCTCTCCCTTTCCATTACCAGCACTTTCTGATCATGCGCACATTCCATTTTCTGCCCTTGACCCTCGCGCTGCTCGTCGTTGGATGCGATAAGCTGGAGCAACCCGACAACTACGTGCCAGTTCCTGATTGTGAAGGCAATGGCTACGGTTTTCGACGGGTACTGATCGAAGACATGACCGGGTTCCGTTGCATCGCCTGCCCACAAGCTGCCGAGATAGCCAGAGACTTACAGAATTTCTACTGTGAAGATGTGATCGTGACCTCGTTACACGTTACCAGCACTTTCGCCGAACCTCTCGATCCGGCCCCAGCCCCGTTCTCCACCGACTTCCGTACACCAGCCGGAAACGCCTTTGAAGCTCAATTCCCCCCTGACAATCTGCCGATCGGCATGATCAATCGAAAGATCTTCAGCGGCACGCTGCCTTTGGTTCAACGAGGTGATTGGGCAACAGCCGTTGCTTCGATGCTTGGAGCCCCAGCGCAATTCGAAGTCACGATCGACACGATCATATTCAATTCCGTCTCCCAGGCGTACGATTTCACCATAGAAATACCTGTGCTCCAGAATGTTACTGGGGATCACAAACTGGCCATCTACCTCACCGAGGATTCCGTGGTCGATTGGCAAAAGGACTCTCGTTTCACACCTCCGGACATCTTTCCTTACTACCATCGGCATGTGTTACGCAGTACACTGGGCGACCCTTTCGGGGAGCAGGTGATCTCAGGTTCTGAATCCGCCGGTCAAACGATCTCCCGGAACTTGAGCCTCATCTTGCCAGCAAACGTCGTGTCTGCGGAGCACTGCTCCGTAGTTGCGTACATCTATCGTTCGGACAATTACGAGATCATGCAGGTATCCGAACGGCATTTGGTCGAATAAGAATTCAAGCCCGAAAAACACGACCGGTCACTACCCATACCGATCTGCCCCCAGCCAGCGTTCCTTTGTGCCGGAGACAACGACCCGGTTGAAAAAATATCGTTGGCTTCTGTACAAGGATCATCCTACTATTTACCTTCATCGGGCTTTTTCAGCACCTACCGCAGATAGCGGCCCTAACCGACGACATGTGATGATGGACCAGGGACGAAAGATGATGGAGCTCAGCAAACAAGTGCTCCAAAAGGTGAGCTTCGATAGCCGCCTGTTCAAGAAAGAACTCGTGAAGGCCCGCACATGGTTGGGCCAGCATGATCAGATCCTGCTCAAAGCTTGGTGCCTGGCAACGTTTGGGCATCAATACAAAGACATCATTCTGGAAGTGTTCCAGAAGAGCATGAGAACCTGATCAGCTGATCAAGTGGTCGGCGTGCCCAGCGTTGTCGCGGGGTTTGCATAGGAATTCCAAGTTCCGCTTAAGGCCGCTGAATTTCGTGCGCTTCACTGCGCTGCGTTCGAATAGTTCGTCGAACAAGACCTCGCTCATGCCATGCCATTCCTCACGCGAGAGGTTCATCAACTTTCCCTTTGGCAGAAAGTCGGGTTCGCTGTGTGGAGTGCTGAAGCGATTCCATGGACAAACTTGCTGGCACACATCGCAACCGAATACCCAATCGCCCATACGGCCTTTCATTTCCTGCGGGATCGCTTCTTTCAACTCGATGGTGAAATAACTGATGCACTTGCTTCCATCTACCACGTATGGTTGAATGATGGCACCAGTGGGGCACGCATCGATACAGCGGCGGCAAGTGCCACAGTGGTCCATGGCTGGTGCATCAGGTTCCAATTCCAGATCGGTGATGATCTCGCAGAGGAAGAAGAACGAACCCTGCTGTTGACGGATGATGTTCGCGTTCTTTCCTGCCCAACCGATCCCAGCTCGCTGTGCCCAGGCCTTCTCCATCACAGGCGCACTATCCACGAAGGCGCGCATGTCCACGTCCCCGAAGGTGGTGCGGATGTATTCCATCAGCGGTTGGAGGCGCT
>JANNYL010000390.1:0-6057 GCA_031410075.1 Flavobacteriales bacterium | reverse complement strand
ATACAAGGAAACCAAGGACACGCTGCTCGCCATCAGCAGCTTTCGCACAGCAGTGGAGCAAGACCCGCAGGACTACAACGCCTATATGATGCTTGGTTCATTGAGCGCCGCGAAGAACGACCCCTTGGCTCTGCAATACTTCGGCACCGCCACAGAATTACGACCTACCAGCATTGAAGCCATTTATAGCCTGGCGATGTACTGCCAGGATGCAGGCAAGGACAGCATTGCGTTGGCTTGTTATGACCGGATAAAGGAGATCGACCCGAGCAACGCATTTGCTTGGTACAACTCGGGCTGGGTATACCTCGAACACAAAGGTGATAATGCCAGAGCCAAGGTTGAATTTTCCAAGGCGATCGCTCTGCAGACCAACTATGCTGATGCATGGTACAACCGCGGTGTGGCCATGGAGCGAACCGATGAATTGGACAGCGCTGCAGCGAATTATCAACTCTGCCTATCCATTCGCCCGGACCACGACCTCGCAGCCAATGGACTTGATAGATTGGAGAAGAGGGGAGTGCGCATCAAGATGCGGGAGCGGAAGAAGTGATGAACATCTTTGCCTCTTGCATGAACGTTTTCGTTCCGCTATCGGAGATCTACCGGTAGCGACCGTAAACGTTCTGGCGCGGATGCTGGCAAGGGCCGACGTTCCTCATTGATCCCCTTGTTGCGAACACGCTGTTGGGAACAATGATGTGCGAAGTATCACCATCGGCCTCATAGTAGGCTTAATTCTGTACTCCGATCCGGCTGAACCCATCACGATCGGCAATTCCTTGCACATGATCCGTTCGCTACGCTTTGTTCTGAATTCGTGCTTGGTACTGTGTATCGGTTCCAGTTTCGCGCAGCTTCCGTCATCCGTCGATATTGAACTGGTGCAAGGCCCGGCCTTGGACAGCTTGGCCGTTCGGGTAAGGGCCAATGGTCAAGCGTTCGATGGCTTAGTGAGCGGTCTAACGTTCACTATCCGATGGCCTTCCGTTTCGGTAACTACCATGGGAGCGCGCACAACTCCGTGCCAAGACGCAATTCCAATTTCACCCACTGAGACAACTGTAAGTGGTGCCTTTAATTACACAACCTACAATGCTTTTGGCCTTTCGCCGATCTTCGAGGGATGCCCAACTCTTGCATGGCCTGCGAACGAATGGGTGGTGATCATGAAGGTGAAAGTGCTGGGTGTGACGCCATGCACTGAATTCAATATTGTGGACGACGCTTGGACCAATGCAAACAACCGCGATTTCTACATCGGATTGAACGGGTCAGGGCGTACGGGCCTAACTGGGACCGTGCCAGTGGTATTGGGTTCTTGTTTGATAGACTGCTTGGGTGTAGTGGGCGGAAGTACGCTTCCAGGGAGCGCGTGCAACGACAATGAAGTGTGCACGCTGAATGACGTTTGGGGAGCAACATGTGCTTGTGCTGGAACGGTTCAGGACATCGACGGAGATGGCACCTGCGATGCCAACGATGGTTGCCCGAACGATCCGTTCAAGATCGCGCCCGGGGTTTGTGGCTGTGGTACCTTGGATTCGGACTCGGACGGTGATGGCACGCTCGACTGTCAGGATGCCTGCACCATCGATCCGTTGAAAGTGGAGCCGGGCATCTGCGGTTGCGGGACGGCCGATACGGACTCCGACAATGACGGCACCCCGGATTGCAACGATGGTTGCCCCACCGATCCGGCGAAGAACACGCCTGGCAATTGTGGATGTGGGAATGTGGAGCCAGGCACTAGTTGCGATGATGGCGACATACAAACCATCAATGATCAAGTGCAAGGCGATTGTTCGTGCGCGGGCAATCTGGTTGATTGTAATGACGATGACCCCTGCACGCTCGATACATACAATGGTGTGCAATGTGTGAATGCTGAGTTACCCGATACGGATGGCGACGGCGCTTGTGACCTCGTTGACCAATGTCCCAATGACCCGCTGAAAACAGTTCCCGGCCAGTGCGGGTGTGGTGCATTGGATACCGATACCGATAATGATGGCATCGCGGATTGCAATGATGATTGCCCGCTGAACGTTGGGCAGATCAACTCGCCATGCGATGATGGCAATGCACAGACCAATAACGATTTGATACTGGCCGATTGCACCTGCGCAGGATCGGTCATTGATTGTGACGATGATGATCCATGTACCGTGGACAGTTTCGATGGCTCGCAATGCGTGAACCTGCCAGGACCCGATGTTGACGGCGACGGCATCTGCGATCTGCTCGACGAGTGTCCGAACGACCCGCTGAAGATCGCTCCAGGGCAATGCGGTTGTGGGATCGCCGATGTGGATACCGATGCCGATCTTATCGCAGATTGCAACGACGGTTGTCCTTCCGACCCGTTGAAAGTGGAACCTGGCCAATGCGGATGTGGTCAAATGGATACCGATACGGATGGTGATCTATCCGCCGATTGCGTCGATGGATGCCCTTCCGATCCATTGAAGACCGAACCTGGGCCTTGCGGTTGTGGCGCGGTTGAAACGGATACCGACGGCGATGCTATCCCGGATTGTATTGATGGTTGCCCGCTCCTGAGCGGACAGGCGGGTTCACCGTGTGACGATGGGGATCCTTCCACCGTTAGCGACGTTCTGGGTCTTGATTGCTCGTGTTCAGGCGTACCCGTGAATGATGAATGCATTACGCGCATCTCCTTGATAGTGCAGGCACCTGCTGATTGCCCCACGAATGCTACGGCGGGGGACAATAGCTCGGCCACATCAGCAGGCACTAACCCCGAGTGCGATCCATCCGGAACGACATTGGATGTGTGGTATGCGTTCAATTCGGGCACGCATGAGGTTGTGAGCATTGCTTTATCACCCGGTAGCATAACGTCTTGGGGTATTGCAGTCTACCAAGTGTGCAATGGAAGCGAGCCTTATTGTGTGAGCATGCCCGCCGGCCCCTTCGATCTACCGGTGCAATCGGGAACGGATTACCTGATACGCGTCTATTCAATTCAGCAATTCGGACAACCTGGTACGTTTTCGATCTGTGTTTCTTATAGCGTAGGTCAAGGAGTTCAGGATCCAAGTAATTCGGGTTGGATCGTTTATCCCAATCCGAGTGAAGGGATCCTCAATATTTTGAACGAGGGACGCTCCGGAATTGCTGAATTGGAGCTGATGGATCTTGCCGGCCGAGTGATCCAGAGCGAGCGCGTTGTGCTTCTTCAAGGTGGTGTGTTCCAATTCCCTTGTAATAGGATCTCCCGCGGAAGCTACCTGCTGCGTATACGGTCCGATGGGCAGCAGCACGAGGAGCGAGTTGTGCTCCGATAGTGGGGAATAGCCCGTTCGTTGTCGCGGGGTGCCGTCTGTCAATTGGTTGAAAGCGGACTCAAGGAGCTGTGCAATTTCGCAGCATGAAAAAACATTTGTCCACGCTCAGTGTCCTTCACTACGTCAATGGTGGCCTCACGTGTTTCGGAGGTTTGTTCATGCTCGGTCTTGTTGGGCTCGGGACTTTCCTCGGGAGCGATTGGCTGGCAGCCCAAGAAGGTGAGGCACCGCCAGCATTTCTTGGCGGTTTGTTCATCGCACTCGGTTGGGTGCTTTTCATATTCATTGAAGTGATGGGTATTCTGAATATTGTCAGCGGTCGGTTGATCTCGCGCCAAGAGGGCCGCACCTTCAGTATGGTGGTCGCAGCGTTCGAATGCCTTCACTTCCCGCTAGGCACCGCGCTGGGCATATACACGATCGTGGTATTGAATGACGCCGAAGTGAAAGCGGCGTACGAGTCGCGTTCACGAGCGCTGGCTGGGTAAGCCTTTCCGGCACTTGGTCGTGCCGCATGGATCGCTTGGATACCTTCCGCCCACAGTCCACACCATGCAATTGATCGATAGTCGTTACCACATCGGAGGCATCCCCGTGGAGGAGATAGCCACGCAAGCAGGTACACCGGTTTATGTCTACGATAGCGCTGTAATCGCACGACAGGTCAAGCGTCTGCGATCAGCCTTCGAACCCACACCACTGCGGGTCATGTACGCCTGCAAGGCCCTTTCGAACGTGAACGTGTTACGCTGGATGCGCCAATTGGGCTGTGGATTGGATGCGGTGAGTATTCAGGAAGTGCGGATCGGGTTGCATGCGGGTTTTCTTCCACAAGAGATCCTCTTCACGCCGAACATGGTCGGGTTCGCCGAATACGAGCAGGCCGTCGAACTGGGTGTTATGATCAACATCGATTCACTAGGCATGCTCGAACACTTCGGCCATACCTACGGGGGGAACGTACCGGTTTGCATTCGTTTCAATCCGCACATCATGGCAGGCGGGAACGAACGCATCAGTACCGGACATGTCGATAGCAAATTCGGTATCAGCATTCACCAATTGCGGCATGTGCAACGTGTTGTGGCCAGCAGCGGAATTCGGGTGAACGGGCTGCACATGCACACTGGTAGTGATATTCTGGACGCCGAGGTATTCCTACAAGGAGCGGAGATCATTCTCGAGATCGCTGAACAGTTCACGGAGATCAACTTCCTCGATCTGGGTAGCGGCTTCAAAGTGCCTTACAAACCCGATGATGTGGAGACGGATATCGAGGACCTCGGTGCTCGTTTGGGCGATCGTATTGCAAGGTTCAACAAGGCGCGTTCCAAGCCGGTGGAATTGTGGGTGGAACCAGGCAAGTTCCTGGTAAGTGAAAGTGGGACGTTCATCGCTCGTGTCGCGCAAGTGAAGCAAACAACAGCCACCATTTTTATCGGTGTGGACAGTGGATTCAACCACCTGATACGCCCCATGCTTTATGGCTCCTATCACCAGATCGTGAACCTCAGCTCACCGAACGGGAAACCTCGCATTTGCACTGTTGCCGGATACATCTGCGAAACGGACACATTCGCCCAGGACAGAAAGATCGCTGAAGTCCACGAAGGTGATCTGCTGGGTTTCTTGAACGCAGGAGCATACGGATGGAGCATGAGCAGCAATTACAACAGTCGCCTGCGCCCGCCAGAAGTCCTTGTCCATAACGGGAAGGCCCATATTATCCGGGAACGGGAAGAACTATCGGATCTCTTGCGTCATCAAGTGGACGTCGACCTCTCCTGAATATTCGGCCCAAGGTGGACTCACCGAACGAAACGCAGCGTAGCAGTGCCAATACGTGCCACATAAACGCCTGCTGACATCGCTGGTAATTGGAAGCGTGTGCCGAGAAAGACGTCATTCAAAAGCTTACGACCATCGGAGCCGAATACTTCAACAACGGCCGCAGTTGAAGAATTGCTGCGGAACAATTCGCCATCAGCGATCCATAAGCGATCCGCGTTCGATCGACTTTCTTCAACGCCCACTGTGGATGTCCAGATGGAATGGACCCATTCGGGATGATCGATGTAAGGATTGCGATTGTCCTGTATCTGGTAAATGGCGTTGTTTCGATCGATCTCTTTCTGGCTCACCGGATCATCGTCGCTCCATGCGATCATCATGTTCCGGGCCCAAGCGCTCAGGTCGCCAGTCGAGAACATGGGGCTGGTCCAGCTCGATACATCAGGCATGTAGCGCGTCATCATATAGAAGTACGTGCGCGCCAGATCCCCTTTGAAGGGATCTATCGGCTCGAACACGGTGTATTGGTAACCAGGCGTAATGCTATAGCCTGTTTTCGAGCCGTTCAATCCCGTCCATGCGGTACTGCCCACTTCCGCGTATGGAAGGCTGCCACGCTTATTGTTAACCCACCCATCCGTTGGATAGACGTGGAAGAGGTCCGTTAGCATGGGGGATGCACTATTGAACCAATCCTGTGGAACACTGTGCTCCCGGTTATAGCAATCACCCTCACCATTGTAATTGCCGCACTGGTCGGTTCCGAAGGTGAACGAGTATGGCGAAATACTGTCGGGGCGGTCGCTATAGATGTCCCACACCTTGCCATCCGGCCGAGCATCCGTACTCTGGAAATGATTCCAGAGCTGAGAATAGCTCTGTACATCGTGCGGGCTGATGATGCCATACAAAGCACTCTTCAGTGCAGGCCCGGTAAGCCCTTCTGCATTAT
>JANNYL010000389.1:0-3066 GCA_031410075.1 Flavobacteriales bacterium | reverse complement strand
TCGCGAAGCGCACATCCGGAGCGTTCTGGCTTATAGCATCTTCTTTCCGTTGGTGGAGATCCTCAGTGCGATCGCCCTGGCAGCGCTCATTTACTGGGGCATAGGCGATGTGCTTACGGGATTCGCGACCTACGGTGAACTGGTCATGTTCATCACCTTCATCAACATGCTGTTCAGGCCTATCCGGCAATTGGCCGATAGGTTCAATACGTTGCAGATGGGCATGGTGGGCAGCGAGCGCATTTTCAAGTTGCTCGACACGGAAATGCGTATCGCCGACACAGGATCCAGAAGCACCGCTGGCTTACGAGGTGACATCATCTTCGAAGGGGTTTCGTTCGCTTATGAAGAGGGATCGCCGGTTTTGGATGATATCAGTTTCACCGCGAAGGCCGGGGAAATGATAGCCTTGGTCGGCGCCACCGGAAGTGGTAAGAGCAGCATGGTGAATGTGCTTAGCCGCGCCTACGAGTTCCAAAGTGGTCGCGTACTCATCGATGGGCATGACATTCGCGAATACAAACTGGATGAGCTGCGCAGGAGCGTGGGCGTTGTGCTCCAGGACGTTTTTCTGTTCAGTGATACCGTGCTCAACAACATTACGCTCAATGATGATCGCATAACGCGTGCGGAAGTGATCGAGGCCGCAAAAGCCGTTGGTGCGGACAGCTTCATTCGATCGCTTCCTCAGGGCTATGATACCGAAGTGCGTGAGCGGGGTAGCGTGCTCAGCACAGGCCAACGACAATTACTGGCATTCATTCGGGCATACGTGCACAAACCGAACGTGCTTGTGTTGGACGAAGCCACCAGTAGCGTGGATAGTCTCAGTGAACAACTGATCACCGAAGCCACCGAGAAGATCACCAAAGGCCGAACCAGCATCGTTATCGCGCATCGGCTCAGCACGGTGCAGAATGCCGACCGGATCCTGGTGATCAACGCTGGGCGCATTATCGAGCAGGGTTCTCACCAGGAACTGCTTGCCAAGGAAGGCGCCTACAAGAAGTTGTACGACCTGCAGTTCAGGTGATCCGGTTCCGATGCAACGCCGGGACCTTGTTGTGCGTCCCATATGGGCTGGAGGACTGTGGCGAACGGCACCTATCTTCAGGCCCTTGCGAACGCTCGAACCAACCCTTGATCACATGCGACTCCAGTTGCGAACTGCGCTGCTCTCTTGTTCCTTGCTTCTTCTGGTTGTTGGCAATGCTCAGCAACTGATACCCACACGAGGCAGGGAATTCTGGTTCGGTTTCATGCAGAATTATAGCGGAAGTACGGGCTCGCACCTGTATGTCTATGTGAGCAGTGACGCGAATACGTTCGGCACAATGAGTTCCCCGTTGACCGGATGGAGCCAGGATTTCAACGTAGCGGCCAACACCGTAACGCAATTGGAAGTTCCACTGAGCAATATGCACGTTGGCAGTGAATTGATCGATAGCCGGAGCGTATTGATCGAAACAGAGGATACCGTGGCGGTGTACGCGCTCAATTTCGAAACCGCTACAGCCGACGCTGCGGTGATCTACCCTACTGGTTCCCTGGGTACAAGCTATCGAGTGCAGACCTACAAAGGGCTCGGGGGATTGCCGTCCGAGTTGCTGATCGTAGCGACCGCCGATGACACCGAAGTGGAGATCGTACCAGCCGCTACAACCTTTGGTGGGCAGGTCGCCGGAGTTCCATTCCTGGTGCAGCTGGACGAGGGGGAGAGTTATCAAGTGCAATCCGGGCTGGGCGAGGAAGACCTGACCGGTACCACCGTGAAAGGCACTCCACAGAGCGGCTCTTGTCGACCATTCGCAGTTTTCAGTGGGGCTGTCTGTACGTATATCCCCCTTGATTGTGCGGCTTGTGATCACATTTTTGATCAGAACCTACCTGTACCCTATTGGGGTCTGAGTTATTACAGCGTTCCCTGGCAAGACAGCAACGGGTACACCTATCGTGTACTCGCAGACCAGGATGGAACCTCTGTCACCGTGGATAATGGTACACCGATCAGCTTGAACGCAGGACAATTCGTGGAGGTGAACAACAGTGCTGAACCCCATTGTTTCTCAGGAAATCTTCCTTTCAGTGTGTCCCAGTTCATGCAAGGGAGCAATTGCGCAGGCGGTTTTTCGGACCCTGCGTTGCTGATCCTGAACGCCGAAGAGCAAGAGATCGATGACATCACGTTCGCCACCGTGGTCAGCGGAAATATCACCGCGCAGTACATCAATGTGGTGATCGACGCGAACGACAATACATCCGTGGTGCTCGATGGTAGTTCGGTTCCGCCTTCACAATTCGAACCTTTCCCTTCCTGTACGGACAAGGTTTTCGGACGGTTGTCGTTGACCCAGGGAAGCCACCGGATCAGTTGCGTCAATGGTCTCGTTGGTTACGTCTATGGCACCGGTCCGAACTATGAAACGTATGCATATTCCGTAGGTTCGTTCAGAACCATTCCAACACTTGCGTTCGACACGGCGTTCTGTATTCTCGACACCACGGACTTCATCACCCTTTCGAGCTCGGAGCAGATCTTCAACCCGGTTTGGACAACCCAATCAAACCCTCTGGACACTCTTTTCGAAGGGCTTAGTTACACCTTCCAACCAAGCGCGAGCGACGTCTACATTCTCTCCGGTAGCAGCAATTTGAGCGATTGTCTCACGCAGTTCTTCTTCAGCGTGGAGCTGGTGGAGCCGCCAGAGACCAACATCGATCCGCTGACCAGTGTTTGCGCCTACACACCACTCTTGATCGACCTCGAACTGGATCCGAACGGCACCTTCAACTACGATTGGAACCCCGATGCGGGGCTGTCCAACGACAACGTGCAGGATCCCATCCTTATTCCTTCGCACAGTGGTTGGTACCATGTGGATGTAACGTCGTTGAGCGGGTGTTCGGCAACAGAAGATAGCGTCTTCGTTACAGTAACGGATGGCGATGTATTGGGTGTTCAGGCCACAGGCGAACCAGAGGTTATTTGCGTTGGCGGGCAATCACAGTTGAACGTCGTTGTTCGGCAGATCATCGGAGAAGATGATTTCGATGGCGGCATTGGTC
>JANNYL010000388.1:0-1608 GCA_031410075.1 Flavobacteriales bacterium | reverse complement strand
TGATCGTTCAACGTCGGGACGTCCAGATCCCGCGCCGATGGCAGCTGCCTTACTTGTTGCCGCCACGCCGCCAGCAGATGCGCGCTTTGGCTGCGCAGCAACTCTGCAAGGGTGCGCAGTACAGGAGGAGATGCAGTTGAGGACATGAGGTCAGGACATGGATCTACGAGGACGCACTTCTATTCAGGTGAGGTGCTTGTGGCAGGGATGCGAAGGTAGAGGCCCGAATAAGTTCGACCACACGAACAACGGAGAACCCAATGGGCAGGTGTCACCCCACTTTGGGGAACAAGCGAGCGAAAAGACCCCACCCGCTTTCGCTGGGCACAGCCTTGAAATAGGCTCCGGAGATCTTCTCGATCGAAGGATCCGAAGCGCGATCGCCGCACTGGCCGTTGAAAACACGCGTTGTTGGCGGATCCAACGAAGCCCTTTGCCCGATGACAACGGTTGCCAACACCAAGCCGTGAACGATCGATCGTTGCACTGGCCATTGCGGGTCGTGCTTTGATGCTCACCTCGTTCAGAGCGCCCACATCCTCGCTTCGCCCAAGAGCCAATGCACCCAACTTTCATGACGACCTCCAAGAAGCTGTGGCTCGGCTTCAGTGTGATCGCGACCCTGATCATACTCGCCACCTTGGCTATCCGCGAGGATGCGGCTGACACCTTGGACACGGCATCGCAGGAATGGGAATTGACCGCCACATTGCTCGTGATCGCGGGCTTCGGGGTCGCCGTGGTCACCACCGTGGTCATCAGCCGGACCATCGTCAAGGCCGAACGGCACGCGGAAGACGCCCGCAGTTTTGCCGACAACATCGTGGAGACGGTGCGGGTCCCGCTGCTCGTGCTGGACGGCGACCTGCGGGTTGTACGGGTCAACCACTCCTTTTACGAGACCTTCAAAGTAAAGCCCGCAGAAACCGCGAACAACTTGCTGTACAAGGTGGGCAACGGCCAGTGGGATATCCCGGAACTGCGGACCTTGTTGGAGGAGGTCCTCCCGCAGCACACCGAGGTACACGACTTTCAGGTGGAACACGAGTTCGAGCACATCGGCGCGAAGACCATGTTGCTCAATGCACGCCGACTGATCCAAGCCAGCGATCAGGCTCCCCTGATCCTGCTGGCCATCGAGGACATCACCGAACGCAAGCAAGCGGAGGCTTCTACTGAAGAAGCCTCGCAGTACGCACGCAGCCTGATCGAAGCCAGCCTGGACCCGTTGGTTACGATCAGCGTTGAAGGCAAGATCACCGACGTTAATAGCGCCACCGAACAAGTAACCGGCGCAAGCCGGGACGCTTTGATCGGCAGCGACTTCGCGGACTACTTCACCGAACCTGAGAAAGCCCGCGAGGGATACCAGCAAGTTTTCTCGCAGGGATCGGTGACCGATTATCCGCTGGCGATCCGCCATGCATCCGGCAAAGTCACCGACGTTCTTTACAACGCCAGTGTGTATCGCGATAGCACGGGCAACGTGGTTGGCGTCTTTGCTGCGGCCCGCGACATCACCGAACGCAAGCAAGCGGAGGCTTCTACTGAAGAATCCTCGCAGTACGCACGCAGCCTGATCGAAGCCAGCCTGGACCCGTTGGTTAC
>JANNYL010000387.1:0-1792 GCA_031410075.1 Flavobacteriales bacterium | reverse complement strand
ATGGAATCTTCATGGAACACATCATCGAGCACTCAATTCCTGTCCCATATAGCTAGGTGCATTGAGCCTCGCAACGATCAACGGAGGGGAAAGCTGGTTGTACGCTCAGCGCACCAACCGCACCGGCACGTCGTTCACCACGGCCGTGTACACACCTTCGGGAAGAGCGGAGATGTTGTACTGCCAATTCGCTCCGGTGCCTTGTTCGTTGGCGATCAACCGCCCTGCGATATCCAATAGCCTGAAGCTGAACGGAGCTGTGGCACCGCTTACCATCACCACATCACTGCCGGTGGCGTGCGTTGTGTGCATGCCCGCGCCGTGTACACCGGCTACGCCGGTTACCGCGAACTCATAAGGCTCACTCGTGGCAGAACAACCTTCGCCACCGGTCACCACTACGGTGTAGGTGCCGTTCACCAAGGGAACGTAGAAGGAATTTGTTGCGCCGGTGATCGCGCTGCCGTTCAAGTACCATTGGTAGAATCCCGCCGACGCGCACAGCAATCCTTCGAAGAGCGCTTCCACCTGCGGTTGGGCGAACGAAGGGTCTTCCACGAAATAACGGGCTATGGTGTAGCTGCCATTCGCACCGATGCGGCATTGGTACATCCCGTTGCCCAGGCCGAGCACAGAAACATCCAAGGAACTTTCGGTTTCGTGCAGAATGGCAACGCCATCGTGGTACCACTGCAGATCGCTCGATGCATCGATGGGGTCAACATGGATCTTCATATTTCCCTGGCACAGCGAACCGGTGGCCAGCATGCTGCGCACTTGTGGGTTGCTTTCGCTCACGCTCATTTCATCGTACATCATATACGCGAGAAAGGAACTGTTCACGCTCGGATATCCAACCGGATCCGAAGGCGAGCCGAACATGATGGCGTTCGTGTTGATGCCGGGTTCAAGGGGAATATCCAGTTCGGTCCACGCATTGGTGGGCGTGTACGTTGCACTGCCTACTATGCTCCAACCCATGCTTTCCGGGCTCAAATAGCCGGTGTACAAAGGCCAGAACGGACAATTGTCCGATCCCCATACCGTGATGTCGACCGGACCGAGATCCAAGGGGGCCGTGAGTTGGAGTTGGCCGTCCGTTTTTACACCGGCGATGGATAGGTGCAGCGTGTAGGTGCTGTCGGCCAACAAGGGTTCCGTAAGGCAACCGCCGATGTATTCCATATAGTCCGGGCAGATATAGCCACCCACGCATGCATTGCCTTCGAAGGGCAGTGGTTGTGGGATGAACGAGGGCATGTAGCTCTCGGTGCGGAAGTAATCCGATGTTCCATCCGTGGCTTGTGCCCAGGTATCGGCACATTCCAACTGCGTGTACGAGGTCGGCAAGCAATCGAAAAGTTCGAACGAGCGGTTGGGCAAGAGGTAGGGCAGACCATCCACAATGTCGCCGCCGCAATCCGTTGTGTCGTTCAGGTCGATGAGGCCGTCCGCATCGTCGTCGATGCCATTGTCGCAGATCTCCTGGGCGTGAACACCGGTGATCGTAAGCGCTGCGAGTGCAAGCGAGTAGAGGTATTTGATCATGGCTATCGGTTTGTTACTCGAAGACGTCGGTTGCCCCAAAGGCTGCCTGCTGTCGAAGATAGGGATAGACCCATTCGCAACAGATGAACATCCGGTCGAGTTATTATCCGCAGATGGCACAGATGTCGCCGATGAATGCAGAAGATGCACATGCGCCCTTGGCGCCCGCCTGTTGCGGTGGATTCCGGATTGCAGCTACGAGAAGTTGGCGATTACGAAGCACAAAACTGTCTGCCACCACTGA
>JANNYL010000386.1:0-17302 GCA_031410075.1 Flavobacteriales bacterium | reverse complement strand
ACCAGAATGTGGATGCCCGCGCACACAAGGACCCAGCTCGGATCAAAGCCAACCTGATCGCACAACTCACCGCTCCTGTTCGCTGGACACAGACCATGCAGAACATGCTCACCGACGGTGCGACGAAAGTTGTGGAGGTCGGACCCGGCAATGTGCTTCAAGGGCTTTTCAAAAAGGTGAGCAAGGAGTTGGAGACGGCGGGGGCTTAGTCGGTTTCCGGTCATGAGCTACGCGATCGATGTCTACTTGAGTCGAACAAATGCGGAGCTAACCGAAGGCCATGTTTTACGTTGCGCTATGGAGCACGGGGGGCTGTGTACCCATCGGGATAGTGAGCCCGAACGGGTCGAGTTGACCGTAGAATTCGAGGCTGAGCGAAATGCTGAGCGGGCAGTGGAAGCGCTACGGGCATTCGGATGTCATGTGGAAGGCCCCTACGACTACTGAACTGCTACTCCAGCAATCTTCAATTTACTAGGCAAGCTCTCCGCAACTCTGCTGTGCGCTCCAGTGGATCAGGTCCGAGGTTTTCCCGCTCTTCACATCCGTTATCTCAGTCCACTTCGTGAGGCCTTGAGGGAAGCCCGGTGTCAGCTAGGGCAGGTCAGTTCAGATGCGATCATGCTGGCGCAAGAACCAATCGATGTGTCCGAATTCTTCCTCGCCCAATGTGAGGTTCCAGTTCGGTGCGGTGCCCGATCCGTTGTAGTGGATAACCAGGTGTGGTAGACCAAGGTATGCAGCGATCTGTACGAAGTATGCCGTGTTCTTTTCTTGCAACAGGGTTGGATAAAATTCAATAACGGCCGCATCGCTCGCATACACCAGATTGGTGAAGCCCGCTCCATGAACGCCGATGATGATGCCAGCATGTGCGAACAGATCCACTTGTTCTGGAAGTGAAAGATCTTCCAAGGTGACGAAGCGGAAGTTGAGTTTCGGATAGCGTTCAGCGATCCGTTCTTCGTTGGTGATGTGCCGCCCCGGTTGTTTGCGCCTGGTAATAATGATGTTGTGCCGCTCTTCACGAACACCCCCGATGCGCGCGTGGCCAGTGCGGTTCAACCAGCGAATGTGTTCGGGTGCATATACCTCCACATTGCGGTTAGCTGGATCACAACTATGAGGGTTACTGACCATCAAACAACGTCGCATGATCTTCCGTCTGGATCTGTGCGTGATGATCCGGGACTCGTCCAAACCGAACAAGAAGTCCATCGTTCCGCGAACGAAGCTTGAAGAGCCTTCATTGATCAGCACTTTCCATTTGGTGTCCGCAAGTTGCTCCTGCACCAATGCCAGCCTCCCCATGCTCTCGAGGGTCCAATGGAAATAGCTGATGTCCAAATAATTCGTGAGCGGGATCACGTTTTCGAACACGACCGGGGTCATCAGTTTGCGGCCGATGATCAGGTGCTCCACATGACTGCGCAACAAGTAGCTTGAGCGGAACAAGGTGGATTCCAGTATCACTTCACCATCCCGATCGATCACTACGCCTTTGCCGAGCATTTCCGCATCGACCAACTCGACTTTGAACGCAGCGTCCAATGCGAAGTGCGAACCCTTCCACCAGAATGGCTCTGGACCGATGTAGGTGAGTTTGGAGCGATCCCATTGAACGGTGCGTTTCGGCAACAATTCGATCTGTCCCCCAAGTGGATTCTTCCGCAGGTCCAGTTGTTCTATCAGCGGCCGAAGCAGATGGCTCAGTGCTTTGACCAGGCTGAAACGGAAGTCTCGAAGCATGTGGACAAGATCGGTAGGCCGGAGGATAGTCTGGTCGAACAGCCGATCGAGCGGATCGCTATAGTGACTTGTTCAACAACTTCCCGCTGCCGAGGAGTTTGTGAAGGTATTGTTCGGTTCGGCTCGCTTTTATCGCATCCACATGTCCCATGCTATGGCAATCGCTGCCTAGCAATTCATACCATCCAAGATCGATCAGTTTTTCGGCGCACTTCTTAGCGCTTGGTCCGTACGCGCCCATCAATGCGATCGTGTTGAGTTGAAAGAGAACGCCGCGGTCTTTCAATTTCTCCATCATGGTGAAGTCCTGATGCCAGAATTGATAGCGTTCCGGATGGGCCAGCACAGGCCTGTAACCTGCGGTCTGCATCTCGAAGACCACACTCAATAGGACCATTGGTTCGCTGATGAACGGTAGTTCGAACAAAAGCAGGTTATCCCCGAAGGTGAGAACACGCTTCTCTTTTACGAGCGTTTCCAGTTCGTGATCCAGGTAGTATTCGGCTGCGGCATCGATCTCCACGGGGATGCCTTTCGCCAGCAGTTCACGACGCACCGTCTCCAGCCCCGAACGGATGATCTCCGGTGTGTTCATGTAGCCATCGGCCATCACATGCGGGGTGGTGATCACCTTGCTATAACCAAGCTCGTGCATGGCGCTGATCAACTCGATGCTCTGCTCCAGTGTTTGAGCGCCATCATCGATGCCAGGTATGAAATGACTGTGAACGTCGCATTTCAAAACGCTCAGATCCACCGGTCCAAGATCGGGTTGTGAGGGTCCGAACAGTTTTCCGAAGAACCCCATGTTCAGCGTTTGGCGTATTGGGCGTCGTAATAGCTACGGTACGCACCTGAAGTGACGTGTTCAAGCCAAGGCCCATTGGCCAGATACCAATCAACTGTACGCTCCAACCCTTGCTCGAATGCGATGCTCGGTTTCCATCCCAGCTCGCGCTCGATCTTGCTCGCGTCGATCGCATACCGAAGATCATGTCCCGCTCGATCGGTGACATAGCTGATGAGTTTGGCACTCTCACCCTCTGCACGACCTAGTTTCTCGTCCATGACCTTGCAAAGGAGATGGACGAGATCGATGTTGGTCCACTCATTGTGCCCACCGATATTGTAGGTCTCGCTGTTCTTTCCGTGATGGAATACGGCGTCTATCGCTGAGGCGTGATCCTCCACCCAGAGCCAATCGCGCACGTTCTCACCCTTTCCGTAGATCGGGAGTGGTTTGTTCGAGCGGATGTTGTTGATCATGAGCGGGATCAACTTTTCGGGGAATTGATGACTGCCGTAATTGTTGCTGCAGTTGCTGATGACGAACGGCAGCTTGTACGTGTTGCCATAGGCACGGACGAAGTGGTCGCTTGCGGCTTTGCTCGCACTGTATGGGCTTTGTGGATCGTAGGCCGTCTCTTCGGTGAAGAAGCCGCCATGGTGCAACGAACCATACACCTCATCCGTGCTGATATGATAGAACCGCTTTCCGTCGAACGCGTTCTTCCATGCTTCGCGTGCGGCGTTCAACAAGTTGGCGGTACCCACCACGTTGGTTTCAACAAAGGCCATCGGGTCACTGATGCTCCGGTCCACGTGACTTTCCGCTGCCAGATGGATCACATCACTGATCTCCCTTTCCTTGAACAGTTCAATCATTTCCCCGGCATCGCGGATATCGCCTCGCACGAAGTCGTGGTTTAATTCGCCTTCCACGTCGCGCAAGTTCTCCAGATTGCCAGCATACGTAAGAGCGTCCAAATTCACGATGCGGTATGAGGGATACTTGGTAACGAATCGACGCACGACATGGCTGCCGATGAAGCCGGCACCGCCCGTAATGAGGATAGTTCGTCTATTGCTCATAAGCTCCAGTACGCAAGGGTTTTCACCTTTCTGCGATAGATGCCTTTCAGGTCCACGAGAATTCCTTTCGGCGTGAGCAGGCTCTTGAACCAGGCTTCATCCTTATCGGCGTATTCAGCATGGTTTACAGCCACGATGATCGCGTCGTACGGTCCCTTCATCTCCTTCACCAGCTCGTAGCCGTATTCGTGCTTCACCTCGTCGCTGTCCGCATGCGGGTCGGCCACGTCAACGGTGCAACTGAAGCTCTTCAGCTCGCGCACAACATCGGCCACCTTGCTGTTGCGAATGTCCGTTACATTCTCTTTGAAGGTGGCACCCATCACCAGGATGCGCGCTTCGGCCGGGTTCTTTCCAGCACCGATCACCTTCTTCACGGTTTGCTTGGCCACGTATCCGCCCATGCTGTCGTTCACATAACGACCGCTGTCGATGATCTGCGCGTGGTAGCCCAATTCCTTCGCTTTGTAGACCAAGTAGTACGGATCCACGCCAATGCAGTGGCCGCCCACCAAGCCCGGTTGGAACCGCAAAAAATTCCATTTGGTACCAGCTGCCTCCAGAACATCATAGGTGTTGATGCCCATCTTGTTGAAGATGATCGAGAGCTCGTTGGTGAGTGCGATGTTGACGTCCCGCTGCGTGTTCTCGATGATCTTGGAAGCTTCGGCCACCTTGATGCTCGCAGCGCGATGCACACCCGCTTTCACCACCAATTCGTACACCTTGGCGATGATCTCCGCGCTCTCCGCATCACAGCCGCTGCTCACTTTCACGATGCTGCTCAATGTATGTTCCTTGTCACCTGGATTGATCCGCTCCGGTGAGTATCCCACTTTGAAGTCGGTCACGTACTTCAGGCTGCTCAGGCTTTCCAAAAGGGGTACACAATCCTCCTCGGTGCATCCAGGATACACAGTGCTTTCGTACACCACGTAGTCGTTCGCCTTCAACACTTGGCCAACCGTACGCGTGGCGCCCAATAAGGGTTTCAGGTCGGGGATGTTCTGATCATCGATGGGTGTAGGCACGGCCACGATGAAGAATTCCACATCGCGCAGGTCGTTGATGTCCGCACTGAATTGGATGTCGCAGCCTTTGAAATCCTCTGCCGAAAGTTCGTTGCTCGGATCCTCGTTCCGGCGCATCATGTCCACGCGCTTCTGGTTGATATCGAAGCCAACCACCTTGATGCGGCGCGCGAATTCCAATGCGATCGGAAGGCCCACATATCCGAGCCCTATTACGGCGAGTTTCGCCTCTTTCTTGATCAGTCGTTGATACAGGTCACTCATGTTTTCAGCTTATAGATGCGTTCGATGATCTCCACTACTTTCAATCCTTCGAGCGCATTGGTAGTAAGTGTAGTGCGGCCTTTCAGCGTGTCCACCACATTATCGATGATGTAACTGTGGTTGTTGGCGCTGCCCTTGTATGAGCCATAATCGTTCGCCGGATTTGTGGCGGCGAGCTTGGGCATCGTGTAGTCCTTGATGTGGCAGACTTCCACCTGGTCCATGTACTGCCCGCCGATCTTCACGCTCCCCTTGCTGCCGATGATCGTCATGCTGCTTTCCAGGTTCTTATCCCATACCGACGTGCTGTAGTTGATGCAACCCATGCCGCCGTTCACGAAACGGAATTGCACCAACCCACTGTCTTCGAATTCGGTAAGGCCCGCATGGTTGAAGTCGGCGAATTTGGCCTGTATCTCGGTGATGTCGCCGAAGAGCCAGTACATGATGTCGATGAAGTGACTGAACTGCGTGAATAGCGTTCCGCCGTCGAGCTCTTGCGAGCCCTTCCAGCCACCCTTTTTGTAGTAGCGCTCGTCGCGGTTCCAATAGCAGTTCACCTGTACGATGAAGATGTCGCCCAAGCGCTTCTCATCGATGATGCCTTTGATCCATGCGCTCGGAGGTGAGTAACGGTTCTGCATCACACCGAACACGGTTCGGTGAACTTGCAATGCCTTGTAAAGGACTTCCTCGCACTCGCTTTTGCTCAGTCCCATGGGCTTCTCGCACACCACATGTTTGCGCGCCTCCAACGCCATAAGGCTCTGTTGTGCGTGCAATCCGTTCGGGGTGCACACATTCACAACGTCGATGCTCGGCATCTCGCGGAGCATGGCTTCCAACTCGGTGAACACTGGAACGCCGAACTGGTCCGCACCGGTCTCGCCACTGGGGCGGGTGTCGCACATAGCCAGCAGTTCCGCTTCGGGGTGGCGCTTCACCATCTCCGCATGGCGCTTGCCGATGTGGCCGCAGCCCACAATGGCGAATTTGATAGGCCCGTTCATGAGACCCGCTTCACGTTGCCGCCCGAGAGCGTGAATTTCTGCCCACTTTCGGGACAGGTTGCTTCTCCGCTCGTGTCGAATTTCAATTTGTGCCCGAACTCGCTCATCCAACCCGTTTGACGCGCGGGGTTGCCTACGACCAGGGCGTAATCGGCTACTTCCTTGGTCACCACGGCACCCGCCCCGATGAAGGCGAAACGGCCGATATCATGTCCGCAGACGATGGTGGCGTTGGCACCGATGGAAGCCCCTGTTTTCACGAGTGTGCGAAGGTATTCCCCTCTCCGGATGACGGCGCTGCGCGGGTTGATCACGTTGGTGAACACGCACGAAGGACCCAGGAACACATCATCCTCGCACTCCACACCGGTATAGAGACTGACATTGTTCTGCACCTTCACGTTGCGGCCCAATTTCACGTCCGGGCTGATCACCACGTTCTGCCCGATGTTGCAGCCCTCACCGATCACGCACCCTGACATGATGTGGCTGAAGTGCCAGATGCGCGTACCCTTGCCGATGGTGCAACCCTCGTCGATGACGGCGGTGGGGTGGGCTGTGTAGTCCATGTGCTCATGTGGCCATGTGTGCATGTGACCATGAACATCAGGCCGGAAAAGGGGTGCGAATGTACCGAAGGGCGGCGGCTGAACGATGGACCCCATCAGGGCACCAACACACGCACCGACCGCTGACTTTCACCGCCCGAACGGAGGATGAACAGGCCGCACGGCAGGTCCCAGGCAAACACTTGTGAAGAACTGCCATTGCCCCGCGCCGCATGCAGCAGCCGTCCGGTGCTGTCGAAGAGGTCGATCGGCCCGCTGAGCACGCCTGCGCTGGCGGTGACGCGCAAGCCTGTACCCGGAATGAGCGTGACGATCCATGCGCTTCCGCCTGGAGCCGGGACCGCGACTGAAGTGCTTAGCGGGGCCACTGCCAAGGCCAGGTCTTCCGCCCCCGAATTGAAGCCGGGAGTGAGGTCATGCACGAGTTCTGCTCGACTGTCAGCAGTGATCACGTTGAACCGGAAGAGGTCGTCTTGGCAGTTGCCGTCCACAGCTATGAAGGTCGCTATGCCGGCCTGGGGCAGTTCTGCGATGCCACAGATGGCGGGAACCGCATTGCAGTTGTTGGTGACCATGTCTCCGATATCGATCGCGGTATCCGTGAATATGAACACCAGCTCGCCGGTGGTGGTGTCCACGCGGTACAGGGAGAATGCCGCGTAGATGTACCATGCATCACCGACCCGGTCCAGGTCGCATGCAGCCACTAGGTCGAACGGTGAACCATTGAGGCTCAGGGCTACACTGTTCAGTATGCTTCCATCGGTGACGCTGATGGTGAGGAGTTCATCGGACGCATGGTCCAATGCGAACAAGTGCTGCTCGCGGTCGTAGCAGGCCCCGCGCACCTGTCGCCCCGACAGAAGAGGACCAAGGTTCTGCGCCGTTGCCAGCGTGGAATCCAGCAGCACCATCTGTGAGCCGGATGGTGTTACCTCCCACGCCACCAGGCCGAGCACGGGGTGGCAAGCCAGCGCGTCCACGTCGATCTGCACGCCATCCCGATGGATGGTGTCGATCACATTGATGCCTGTATCGCCGTACACGTAATTGAACAGGACAACGGGCAAATGCGAGATGTTGGGAGCCACGCCCCAGCGGGCCTTGGTTCCCCAATAGGATTGGGCGTCAACGAGACCGGATAGCGCTAGCGCCGTGAAGAGGAGGAGAGGTCGGGGTCGCATCAGGGTATCTCTTGGAACGAAGACGAAGATCAGGATCGAGGGTTGTGTGCGCGAGCCAGTTGGATCAACCGCCGCACAGGCGTGATGCTCATGCCTTATTCGACTTCGCGACCATCACCTCCACAGCGAGCTCTTCCGGGGTCATTTTCCTGGGCATCAAGCCGGTCTCGGCAAGCACATCGCTCGCGGCGGTGATCGCCTTCATATCCCCCTGTCCGTCCACGTTCCATCGCACGATCGCAAACCACTCCTTCGCATCCGCCAAGGTCATCCCGTACCGTTGCGCCACCATCTCCGGTGCGCTCTTCTTTTCCATCAATCCACGTGCTTGGTCGCGCACCACTTTCAGCAGGCGATCAACGGCATCGCCATGCTCCTCCAACACCTCATTCCTTGCTACCACCACGAAGCAGGGCCAGCTTGGTCGGTATTCATCCACGCGGCGCAATGTTCCGCTATGGACATGTGATGCTGTGATGAACTTCTCCCAGAGGAAGACCGCTGGTTCGGGTTCTTGCAGTCGCTTCACCGCACCTGCGAGATCGTTCACGATGATGAAGTCCTTCTCCGTCAGATCCCGGCCATGCGCCTTCGCATAGGCCAATGACATCAAGTGGCTTCCCGAGTTGTAGCGGCTGATCGCGAAGGGAACACCTTTGAGATCTTCGGGTGTTCGCAACCCGGTGTGCGCGCCGACATGCACTCCCCAGGTGAGCGGCGTGTCCACGAAGGACGAAACGATGCGGCTCGGATTCCCGCTGAGGATGTCGCGAACAGCACCTTCAGTGACCATGACAGCCAGATCTATCTCGCCTTTGCGTAAAAGTTCGCACATCGCCCCGGTGCCTTGCGGAACAGTTCGCCACTTCAGTTCTACCTTGGCACGAACGAAAGCGCGGCGTTCGAGCGCGAGTTGCCACGGCAGGTTGAAAGGCTCAGGAACACCTGCTACGCGGAGGGTGGTCAGACTTTCCGGTTGCTCCGATCGGGGTTTCTTTTTTGGGCTCATTTCCGCACGTACCCCTCGAAGGTGTTGTGGTCCTTCTCGTACAATTCTTGCGGTGTAAGACTCTTGAAATATTCGTACGTGATCTTCAAGCCTTGGGCACGCGAGACTTTCGGCTCCCACTTCAGGAGTTTGCGCGCACGAGTGATGTCCGGTTTACGTTGCATGGGATCATCCTGCGGCAATGGCTTGTAGATCAGTTTCTGCTTCGTGCCAGTGAGTTTCACGATCTCTTCCGCGAACTGCTTGATGGTGATCTCCGCTGGGTTGCCAATGTTGATCGGATCGGCGCAATCGCTCTTGAGCAAGCGGTAGATCCCTTCGATCAGATCATCCACGTAGCAGAAGCTGCGTGTCTGGTTCCCCTTGCCAAAAATGGTGAGGTCCTCACCGCGCAATGCCTGCCCGATGAACGCTGGCAACACCCGGCCATCATTCAGTCGCATGCGTGGGCCATACGTGTTGAAGATTCGGACCATCCGCGTTTCCAAACCGTGGTATGTGTGGTACGCCATAGTGATCGCCTCTTGGAAGCGTTTGGCTTCATCGTACACGCCACGAGGGCCAACCGTATTTACGTGGCCCCAGTAGTCTTCCGTTTGCGGATGCACTTGTGGATCACCGTAAACTTCACTGGTGCTAGCTACAAGAATGCGTGCCTTTTTCGCCAAAGCGAGACCGAGCAAATTGTGCGTTCCCAGTGAGCTGACTTTCAAGGTCTGGATCGGGATCTTCAAGTAGTCGATGGGGGAGGCGGGACTGGCGAAGTGCAAGATGTATTTCAGCTTGCCCGGCACATGCACGTATTTGCTCACGTCATGGTGGTAGAACTCGAAGTCTTCCCGCTTGAACAGGTGCTCGATGTTCTTCAAGCGACCTGTGATGAGGTTGTCCATCGCCAGCACATGGTAGCCTTCTTTCAGAAAGCGATCACAGAGGTGGCTGCCCAGGAAGCCAGCAGCTCCGGTGATGAGAACGCGTTCCTTTTCAGCAGGGCGTGCTTTGCCCGTTTTCGCGATCGCCTTGGTCGCCTTCTTGGGGGCGGCGGTTTTCTTCTTGGCCATGTTGTTCAGGCGTTGACGACGTTACGACCAATGCTCACGTAGGTGAACCCTTTCTCTTGCATGGTCTCCAATTCATACAGGTTGCGGCCATCGAAGATCACGGGCTTCTTCAGCGAACTTTTCACTCGCTCCATATCCGGTGTGCGGAATTCGGCCCACTCGGTGCAGATGATCAGCGCGTCGGCATCTTTCAGCGAATCGTATTCGTCGGAAGCATATCGGATAGCATCGCCTTTCAATTTCTTCACGTTCTTCATGCCTTCTGGATCGAACGCAGCCACTGTAGCGCCCTCGGCCTTCAACGCATCGATCATATACAAGGCGGGTGCTTCGCGGATATCATCAGTGTCCGGCTTGAAAGCCAGGCCCCACATGGCAAAGTGCTTTCCCTTGAGCGAGCCACCGTAGTGCTTCTTGATCTTCGGCATCAGTGCGGTCTTCTGCTCTTCGTTCACCTTCATCACACTCTCGATGATCTGGAATTCGTAGCCCGCCTCTTTGCCGCTTTTCGCCAATGCTTGAACGTCTTTCGGGAAACAGGATCCGCCGTAACCGATACCTGGAAAGAGGAAGCGCTTGCCAATGCGGCTGTCGCTGCCCATACCGATGCGCACCTTGTCCACGTCGGCGCCCACGGCCTCGCAGAAGTTCGCGATCTCGTTCATAAAGGTGATCTTCGCAGCAAGGAAAGCGTTCGCAGCGTACTTCGTAAGTTCCGCGCTACGCTCATCCATGAAGATGATCGGATTTCCCTGGCGAACGAAGGGCTTGTAAAGCTCTTCCATCAATTTGCGAGCGCGTTCACTGCTGGTGCCGACAACTACGCGGTCAGGTTTCAAAAAGTCATCCACCGCGAAGCCTTCTCGCAAGAATTCCGGATTGCTCACCACGTCGAATTCGACTTTCGCGAATTTCTTCACCGCCGCTGTGACTTTTTCTGCCGTGCCTACGGGTACCGTGCTTTTGTCCACGAGCACTTTGTAGTCGGTCATTAGTTTGCCGATGTCCTGCGCGGCGTTCAACACGTAGCTCAGATCGGCGCTGCCGTCTTCACCTGGTGGAGTTGGAAGCGCCAGGAATACGATCTGCGCTTTCTCCAGCGCTTCGGCCAGGTTGGTGGTAAAATGTAAGCGCCCTTGGCGGATGTTGCGCTCGAAGATCACATCGAGATGTGGCTCGTAGATGGGCACTTTGCCATCTTTCATCAGCTGCACTTTCTCGGCGTTGATGTCAACACAAACCACATGGTTGCCGGTTTCGGCGAAGCACGTGCCTGTTACAAGGCCTACGTATCCTGTTCCTACTACTGCGATGTTCATTTTTCTCGGTTGCGCGTTGGCGCGTTACGTGTTACGAGTTGCGCTTCACTTGAAATAGCTCTTCACCGTTGCAGTGATATGAGCGAGTTGTTCGTTGCTGAGTTCGGTGCTCATGGGGAGACTGAGCACTTCGTGGATGAGTTGTTCCGTAACGGGTAAGGAGCCTTCGGGGAAGCGCGCGCTCTTGTATGCGTTCTGAAGGTGACAGGGCACTGGGTAGTAGATCATGGCCGGAACTCCGTTCGCTTCCAAGTGTTTTTTCAGACCATCGCGATGGCCTCCCGTCACACGCATCGTATACTGGTGGAAAACATGCGTGCTGTTGTTGCTCCGTTGTGGGATCACGATCCGTGGCATGCCGGCAAAGGCTTTGTCATAAACGGAAGCGGCCGCATTCCGAGCCGCATCATACTCCTTCAGATGCTTCAGCTTAACGCGAAGAATGGCGGCTTGCATGGAATCAAGACGGCTGTTAACACCAACCACTTCATGGTAATAGCGAACATCGCTTCCGTGATTGCAAACGCGACGTAATTTCTTTGCGACCTCGTCGTCGTTCGTGAACATCGCACCACCGTCACCATAACATCCCAAGTTCTTGCTGGGGAAAAAACTCGTGGTACCGATTTGGCCGATGGTTCCGGTCTTTTTCGTCCCTGATGTCGAGAGGTAGTCTGTTCCTACTGCCTGGCAATTGTCTTCGATCACAAAGAGGTTGTGCTCCTTGGCGATCGCCATGATCGCGTCCATGTCCGCAGCCTGGCCGAAAAGGTGAACAGGTACGATGGCCTTGGTTTTCGGTGTGATCTTGCGTTTGATGTCTTCAGGATCGATATTGTAGGTGCCCGGAAGCACGTCTGCGAAAACAGGTGTGATGCCCAGCAGGGCAACGACTTCAACCGTGGCAACAAAGGTGAACGAGCACGTGATGATCTCATCGCCCGCCTTGAGGCCCAATGCCATCATCGCGATCTGCAAGGCATCGGTGCCATTGGCACATCCGATCACGTGCTTCACCCCCAGATAGTCCGCCAGTTCTTTTTCGAACTCCTTTACCTCCGGACCATTGATGAATGCCGCAGTATCGATCACGCGCTGCAAGGCAGCGTCCACCTCCGGTTTTATCTTCTCGTACTGGCCGACCAGGTCGACCATCTGGATCGGTTTCATTGTGGTAGTGGTGTCCATAGTTCGCAGGTTGCGGCCTTCCGTGCCGTATACCCGGCGCGAACGGTAATGCGGCCGCGAAGATATTCGCGCAACGCAGCGGCCAACGTCATTGCCAATGGGCCATGGACGTGCGCTTGGGCACGTTGTACCCTCACTACTTTCGCATCCTCATGCTCCGCTCTTTCCACCTCGTTTTTCCCTTCGTATTGGTTGCGACGGCCCCCTGCTACGCCCAACATGGACTTCGGGATACGATCATTACGGTAGTTCCTATTACCCTGAGCTATGCCTATCAGTTGCCGCAAGGCGATATGGCCACTCGTTTCGGGCCCAATAGCAACCTCGGGTTGAGCGCGGGTGTCAAGTTCAAGAACAACTACTATTTGGGGGTGGAGGGCTCGTTCATCTTCGGGAACCGGATCAACGACAATAGCATGTTGAACCAGTTGATCACGGACAATGGGGTCATTGTGGACCAGAACGGTGAGCCTGCCACGGTCTTGCTCTACGAACGAGGCTACACGTTGATGCTGACCGCTGGAAAAGTGATGCCTATCGTGGGACCGAACCCTAACAGTGGCCTGTTGTTGAAGATAGGAGGCGGGTATTTGCGCCATAAGATCCGCATCGAAACCCAGAACAACGTGGTGCCCGCGTTGGAGGATGAATACCTGAAAGGATATGATCGTCTGACTGCCGGACCTGCAGCGATGGTGTTCATTGGATATCAGCATTTCGGTAATAACCGGTTCCTCAATTTTCTCATTGGGTTCGAACTGAACACAGCGTTCACCCACAACTTGCGTCCATACAATTTCGATACAGGAAAAACCGATGACGATCAGCGCGTGGATGGTTTGAACGGATTGCGGTTCGGTTGGACATTGCCCTTGCACAAGGCCGCTGACGATCGTATCTACTACCGCTGATGCTCGTCCTCTATTCCGCTGGCATCGGGCTTTATCACGCAGCGGTCCGATGCTCCACGTTGTGGAACCCAAAGGCGCGGGCATGGGTCGAGGGACGTAAGGAATTGTGGCAACGGCTTGAAGGCAAGCGTGCGGAATTGAAGGGTTGTTTGTGGATGCATTGCGCCAGTGTCGGCGAATTCGAACAGGGGAGGCCTGTGTTGGAAGCGATCAAAGCTGCGCGGCCCGAGCTGCCCGTTCTGCTCACGTTCTTCAGTCCGAGTGGTTTCGAAGTCTACAAGGACTATGCGCTAGCTGATCACGTGGACTACCTGCCTGCCGATAGTGATGCCAATGCGGCCCGTCTGATGGAACTGATCGCACCGCGTGCATGCCTTTTCGTGAAGTACGAATTCTGGTACCACCATTTGCAAGCGCTGAAGGCGAACAGTGTTCCTACGTTCCTGGTGAGCGCGACCTTTCGAAAGGACCAACCTTTCTTCAGCTGGTTCGGTGGTGCATGGCGCAAGATGTTGGGGTGCTATACGCACATTTTCACGCAAGATGAAGGATCGCGCCAGTTGTTGGCAGCGATCGGCATTACGAACGTTTCCATAAGCGGCGATACACGCTTCGATCGGGTGATGGCGATCGCGGATGCGAACGAGGAACTCGAGACTGCGAAGGCTTTCTGCTCAGCTTCCAAGTCGCTCGTGCTCGTGTGTGGAAGCACGTGGCCGAAGGACGAGCAACTGATCCTGTCCGCATTGGAATATGGAAAGACACGTCCCCGGGTGATCGTTGCCCCGCATGAGTTGAATGCCGAACATTTGGGAGACATCGAAGCCCGTTTTCCCAAACCGCTGATCACTTGGACGGAGGCCACGGCTGCCTCCAGTTCGACCTCCTCCTTTCCTATCGATACATTGCTCGTGGATGGAATGGGCATGCTTGCTCGACTGTACAAGTACGCTGATATCGCCTATGTAGGAGGCGGTTTTGGAGATGGCATCCACAGCCTGCTCGAAGCGGCTGCATGGGGGAAGCCCGTGATCTTCGGTCCGCATCACCGGAAGTTTCCAGAAGCTCAAGCGTTGATCGATGCGGGTGCTGGTTTCGAAGTGCGCACCGTCGCAGAAATGCATACTGTGCTCGATCGCTTGCTGAATGATCCGGTCGTTCTTGCGGCCGCTTCTCAGGCCTCCATGCAATATGTGCGAGCGCGCACAGGTGCCACTGATATCGTAGTTGAACACGTGCTCGCTGTCCTTTGAAAAAGCGACGCCGAGCCTCTATATTCGGCACCATACAATGGTACTCGAAAGCATCTCCAGCGACCGCTCATTACTCTCGTATAGGAAAGTGCAGCGTGTTCTTTCACGGATAATACGGAACCGGCCCACCTTCTTCAGCAAGCGAGCTGCGCGCGAGCACTACCTCAACGTTGGTTGCGGTCTTTTTCCGGTTGAAGGATTCGTGAACCTCGACTGGCACTGGTGCCCCGGTGTTGATGTTTGCTGGGATCTTCGCAAGCCTTATCCGTTCGCGAGCGATCGATTTGATGGCATCTACTGCGAGCATTGCATCGATGGACTTCCGCGCGACTGTTTCATTCCCAATCTGCGGGAAATGCTGCGGGTGTTGAAACCCGGTGGCACGTTGCGGATCAGTTTTTGCGATGCCGAATTGTATGTTGATGCTTACGTGGAATGGCGCTCTGCAAAAACGCCCACACCGTTCATGCATGAGCGCGGCCATCGCACTGGTATGCAAGCGTTGGATTGGATCTGCCACCACGTCACCCACCAAACGCTGATCGACTTCGAAACACTCGAATTGCATCTGCGCGAAGCAGGCTTCCGGGAGATCAGGCGCGTTGGTTACCGCGAAGGACATGATGCGTACTTGCTCCTCGATCAACAGGAGCGCAAGCCTGAGAGCATTTATGTGGAAGCGGTGAAGTGATCACTTCAGTTTGCGATTGGTGGCATGGCGCTTTGCATCCCGTCTTGTCCGCTTCTCGAATTTTCGTTCGAACGCACACTGAAGATCTGTGCTGGTTTGGTTCGCCAAACACAGAACAACGAACAGCACGTCCGCTAATTCTTCACCCAGGTCCTTCGACTTATCACTTGCTTTTTCGCTCTGCTCCCCATACCGCCGCGCCATGATGCGCGCTACTTCACCGACCTCTTCAGCAAGAAGCGCTGTGTTCGTGAGCTCGCTGAAATAGCGGACTCCAACGGTGTTTATCCATTGGTCGACCTGGGCTTGCAATTGATGGATCGGAAGAGGTGATGAGGTTCGTGCGGCCATGAGTCAAAGGAAACGCGTAGAACCGAAGCAGACGATCGAGCGAAGTTCAAACGATTCTCCTGCGTCGCCAGAACCACAGCAAAAACAACAATGCTGCGATCCCCATGGTCCACCACATCCAACTCGGAAGAAAGCTGCCATGGCTGTCGATCGGTTCCACATCGCCTACCAGCACCATCCCTGCCCAGTAGTAGGGCAAAGAGAGTTCATCCGTGGCATTGTTCAGGTGATCCAGTTTGGCTTGGCGAAGCGCCAGGTGCTTGGGCATGCCATCAGCGAGGTGCTCATAGAAGTGCGTGATGATCTCGGACGATACCTTCTCGTCGATGCTCCAGAGCGACATCACCAAGCTCGGACAGCCTGCATACGCAAAGCTGTAGCCGAGGGAGCGCACCCCTTCGCCCTCATCGTCCTTGCCGATCCCGGTCTCGCACGCCGTGAGCACCGCCAGCTGCGCGCGCAGGTCCAACTCGTAGATCTCGTAGGCGTGGAGGTAGCCATCCGCATCGGCATCCACGCCAGGGCCATCCTTGCTCAGGACAAGTCGCGAGTACATGGGCGATGTGGCGTTCATTTCGGCGTGCGTGCCCAGGTGCAGGATCCCGTATTCCTTTGCCTGTTCGCGGAAATGAGCCTCGCTCGCTTCGGCGCCGACGCGCACCTGCGCGTTCAGCGATGATCCAAGTTCCTCCGCCGTGCTCACCGCGAAGGGTTGTCGCACATAATGGAGGTAATTCCGATCGACGAAGGCGGAGTCGCGCACTCCGGCGAGATAGCCCTGCTTCATCTCATCCGAGAAGCCCGGTGCAAAGGCCAGCACCTTGTTCGTTGCTGGAGCAACGAGGCGTTTGAACTGCACCGCCGTGGTGGCACTGAGCAGGTAGCTGATCGCGTACTTCTGGATCAGCATGTGCGCACCGAGCTTACCTCTATCGGCCGGTTCGAACAGTAGCGTTTCGAAGTTGATCGTCTGCAGATCACCATCGGGGATGATGAGCAGTTCGGGCTTTCGCAGTATAGCGGCCACGGGCTCGAAGACCTTTGAATACAACACGCGCGATAGCCGTACATAGGACTCCTGCCGTCGTTCGAGAACAGCCGCGTTGAATGCCTTCACCGTTTCCGCGATGCCATCGGCGGGAACACTCACCAGCGCGGCGGTATCCATGCCGATCACGAGCATGTACAGGTGTTCGTCCGTGAAAGCGTACAGGAGAAGGTCGCGATCGGTGGTGAGCAATTTGCTCCGCACATCCTGCATGGTCACGCGCGTCTCTCCATAACGGAGGTCGAAGTATTGTGGGTAAACCTTGCTCAGTCGCTCGAGGAAATCGGCGAGGTCGCGTTCCCGCTTCGCCAGATCAGCGGTGGCTGCACGGTCCTCGGGATCAAGGTCCAATGCCGCGATCAACTGGTTCTCCTTCACGAGGATCGAATCAGGAACGCCGGTGTATTGCAGACCGGTGAAATCGTTGAGGCGGCTCTTCAGCAGGATCGAGCGGTCCGTCTCGGTGAGGCCGAGGAAACGATCGAGATCCGCCGAGGAACGGCTTTGCGCATAACCTTCGCCCGCGAGGTCGATGGCCTGGTCGAACACGGTCTTCTGTTGCCCGATGAAACCGAGTTGGGATCCTTCGTCGTCGAAGGCCGCTTTGTTGCGCTCCATCGCACGCACGCTCATGTCCATATCCGCCTTCCATCGGTCGCTCGATGTCATGCCCAAGGCGCGTTCGGCCTTCACCTTCCAATACAGCGCATCGGGCAGCACGTTCGGTTGGGGCCAGGTCTGTGGGATGGAACTGGTGCGAAGCGCCTCGACGCGATCCTGCACGAGCCCGAG
>JANNYL010000385.1:0-14949 GCA_031410075.1 Flavobacteriales bacterium | reverse complement strand
ATCATATGGAGGCTGCTGGCTCATGGTTTCTGTTCCACGTGGAACGATCGTTATATTGGCTTGATCCTGAGTTTGTTGTTGTTGGGGTGCGGGGCCCGTTGACCCCCTTAGCTACCTGCCGAAGTAGAACACCAAACTGGTTTTGCCGAGCATTTTTGAGTTGATGTTATAGCCGACAACAGCCGCCCCGGTCTTCGCATCAAGACCCAGTGTCTCCTCTTTGATCGCATAAACCGTGATCGTGTATTGATGGAGCCCGTGGCCAGGTGGCGGGCAAGGACCGCCATAGCCGGCTGTGCCGAAATCCGTTACGCTCTGAACTGTGCCAACTGGTAGGCCCGGCATGCTCGCGCTACCTGCGCCAGCGGGAATGTTCGTTGTGCTTGCGGGGATGTCGAAAGCAAGCCAATGCCACCAGCCGCTGCCTGTCGGAGCGTCTGGATCATACATGGTTATGGCAAAGCTCTTCGTTCCCTCCGGCGGGTTTGTCCAGCTGAGTTGTGGGCTGGTGTTCTTGCCCGTACACCCGAAACTGTTGAATACTTGTTCTTCCGTTGCCTGGCCGCCTATACTGCTGCTCGTGACAGAGAACGTGCCTGATTGGGCGCAGAGAAGGCCGGCTATTGCGACCCCCGAAAAAAGCAGGGGGATCCTCACGTGTGTTGGCATTTGGCGAAGGTAGGGTGGTGGTGCTATGGGGGCTATATCGCCCAGCTCACCATTCTGACCCTGATCATTGTTCTGGGCCGCCCACAGGTGCTATACTCACACCCGCATGTATTACCGCTTCGCCAGTTCAGCCTCCTTGTTGTTACTCCTGGTCGCTCTTGTCGTTTCTTGCGGAAGGGCAGTTCCTACGGAGACAGCGCTTGGGAAACCTGCTCTCGCCGAAGAGCCTCGGGGTGCAGGGAATGTGGCCTATCGATGGGGTTCCATCGCATTACGGGCCATGGCCGACGAGACCGAATTGAATCGCCCGCGGCCACCCATCGGTGCACGTATGCTTGCGCTTACGATGCTCGCCCAGTATGATGCATGGAGCGGTTACGACAGTGTTGCTTTACCTGTCTATCTGGTGGCCAAAAGACGCCCCTCAGAAGAGCGCACACTGTCCAACAAGGAGAAGGCGATAAGTTATGCTATGGCCCGCGTGATGCAGGTGATCTTTCCTCATGACAGTGCCTTGTTCGCTGATTCCTTGCGGGGCTTTGGGTACGATCCGCTGGATCGAAGTATTGATCCCTCCACCCCCCAGGGGCTCGGGAATTTAGCCGCACGATCCGTAATTACTGCTCGCCGGAATGATGGTGCCAATATGTTCGGCGAAGATGCTCGTGCTCCGGTGCCCTATGGGGATTACACGCACTATACACCAAAGAACCCGGTTGATCGTATCGCAGACATCGACTGTTGGCAGCCCAAGGCGTTTGTGCGCGATGATGGAACGAAGTGGGTACCTGGTGCACTGGCTCCGTATTGGGGGCAGGTGAAGCCCTTCTCGTTGGACAGCGGGAGCCAGTTCAGGAGTGTGCCGCCGCCGAAAATGGGCGATGCCCAGTTGGAAAAGGAGGTGCGCGAAGTAGTGGCGCTTCAGGCGAGTCTTACGAATGAGCAAAAGGCGCTGGTCGAATTCATGCGCGATGGTCCACGCAGTGTGCAACAGGCTGGTCATTGGCTTGTTTTCAGTCGTGATATCAGTCTCCGGGACGAGCACACGCTGGACGAGGATGTGCAGCTGTATTTAGTGGTTACGACAACAGCCATGGACTGTTTCATCGCCTGTTGGGACACGAAGTATTTCTACGATAACAGTCGGCCCTATCAACAGGTCCACCACATCATGGGGAACGAGGATATCATCGGTTGGGCTGGTCCGAACAAGGGCATGGTCAAGATGAAGGGGCGTGATTGGAGGCCGTATTCCCCGGACAGTTTCTTATGCCCGCCATTTCCTGCATATCCTAGTGGGCATAGCACGGTGAGCGGCGGTTGTGCGGAGGTGTTGAAATTATTTACCGGAAGTGATGTCTACGGAAAAGAAGTGCGCTTGTTACCGGGCTGGCTAACGGAACCGGGCATTACGCAAGACAGTATCACTTTGAAGTTCCCCACATTCACCTCTGCCGCGGACCAAGCAGGGCTTAGTCGTGTACTGGGGGGCTATCATATCCAAACGGATAATGCGGAAGGTTTGTCGATGGGCAGAAAGGTGGCAGCGGTTGTTTATGCCAAATGCCGGGGATACATTGAGGGACGCGCGATCAAGTAAAGTGGTGCGAGTATCTTTCACCAACGAACAACCGTTGCAACACGAGCAATAATTCTCTTCTCATGGAAATCAGGAAAGTTGACGCTTCCGAGATCACGTATGAACAGTTCATTGAAGAACATTGGAAGCCCGGCATTCCCTTGGTTTTCAAGAATGCCACCAAGGTGTGGCAGGCCAACGGCACATTCAGTCCTGATTGGTTCAGGAAGAACTTCGGTGACCGGAAGACCTTGGTGGACGGTAAGGAATACACCATGAACGAGATCATGGACCTGGTTGAAGGCAAGGATACATGCCGCCCGGTTCCCTATCCCTGCAAATACCACCTGCCCACCCAGTTGCCCGAGGTGTTACCGATGGTAATGCCCGTGAACATTGGATTTGCCAAGCCTAATTGGTTGGAGAGTTCCTGGTTCAAGCGGGGCTATTGGGGGGGTGCCCTCGAAATGTTCATTGGCGGCCCAGGGGGCAAGTTCCCATACGTGCATGTGGACTATTACCACCTCAGCGCTTGGGTCAATCAGCTGTATGGGCACAAGCAATTCACGGTTTGGCCGCGTGGTCAGGATGAGTTCATGTACCCCGAACCCGGTGATGCATGGAAGAGCAGTATTCCGGATATCGAGAATGTGGATCTGACCAAATTCCCGAAATACAAGAACGCCACCCCGATCACATTTGTCGTAGGGCCGGGCGAAACGCTCTATATCCCAGTAGGGATATGGCATACAGCCAAGAGCTTGGAACCAACGATATCCGTTGCTTTCGACCTGCTCAACGGCCAGAACTTCCCCTTGTTCCTGAAGGATGTTTGGTCGTTCAAGAAGCGTGAAAGCACCCTGAAGGCTGTTGCTGCGACCGGCTATGCGGCCTTCTCCGGTGCCATGTGCCGCATGGGCGATATGATGGGGGTCGAACGTGTAAGCATGCACAATTGATCATCGTTATCTTGTGACCAGCTTCTGTGGCCTTTTGCCGCAAAGTGTATGTCACGTGCTCACTTCTGCCTCACTTGCCAGGTTACTGTTCGGCGTTGTCTGTTGCTCGGGATGTGCGATGGCTTTGTCACAGCGCACGATCACTGATAGCACGTATCTGCGCATTCCGGACCGTGCGAAAGCGATAGAAGCCATTCGCTTCGACTTGGAGGCATATCAGGACACTTTGCGCCAATACCGGGATGCTCTGGATCGAACGTCCACGAACCTGGATGTGAGCTCCCAGCCGGCTGAGATACGACGTTCAAGGCTGGGTCAATTGCGCGCAGACGCAAAAATGCTCGCCAAGGAAATGGCAAGAACGCGTAAGCGGATGAATAAAACCTCTGGTCCCCTGGAGGAACCAGCTCGCACATGCGCCCAATTAGTGCAACGCACGCGTGACCTGCGTGATGGTTTGGCGCGTGAGGGGGTGATCCTTGAGAGATGACCCCGCTTGTGTTGTGGGCAGAAGGGTTCGCGAAATAAGGACTTGTACTGCCGCGAGCCGGAGTGGTCTCAGTACGCTTCCAAGTACCGGTTTTCCATCGCGCTCATACCTTTTCGCTTTGCGATGCTCTTGTCGCTATGGCCAAGCAGGTGCAGGAGCCCGTGTACCATCACCCGGTGTAATTCGTGCTGAACGCTGACGCCAAAAGTCTTCGCATTCTCGGTGATGCGGTCCAGGCTCATGAGCACATCACCACTTATCCCGGTGCCCGTTTGACCATCGAAGGTGATCACGTCGGTGTACTCGTCGTGGTTCAAAAAGTCACGGTTGTATTGGAGCAATGCCTTGTCGCTCATCAAAACGTAATTCAGTTCGCCGATGCTGTGTCCGTGATCTTTCGCAACGGAGATAAGCCACTTGCGCAAACGTGCTTGATCGCGAAATGCGGTAGGAACGTCGGTGGCCAGGAAGGTGATCACGGAAGCGTACGGGTTGAAGCTTGGGGCAAGTAGCCGCAGGGCTTCATCACTCCTGCACTGGTTGCAGGCTGAACGCCATCGCCACCGTGGACCCGTTGTCGCTGAACTCCACGCTATCAGCCAAGGCCCGCATCAAGAAGACGCCACGTCCATGCGGCTTTTCGATGTTCTGCGGATCGGTAGGGTCGGGGAGGTGCTCATAGTCAAAGCCAGGTCCTTCATCGCTTACCACGAAGACAATCTTGTCGCCCTTCTCTTGGTATCCGAGGCTCACGCTCTTGGCGGGGTCCAAGCGGTTGCCGTGGTGTATGGCGTTGTTCACAGCCTCGGTAAGGGCGATAAGAATATTGCCATAGTGGCTCTCATGAACGCCGTGCTTTTGGCAGGCGTCGTCAATGAGTTTCTCGGCAAGCGCTATGTTCTCCGCTTTCGCAGGGAATTCAATGCGTTCTGTGAACTGTACGTCCTCGATCAAGGCTCCCATTGGCGGAATTCAGGGTCGGCCAAAAGTATCGAAATAGTCATTGACCCTTGCCTTGTAATAGGGCTTCAATCCCGGAGGCACTGTTCGTAACAGTTCGGCTTCGCGCTGTTTATTGCGCTGGTACTCGAAGAAACGGGCCGGATCAGCGTGGGGTGTTTCTCGGCCTTCATTGCTTTCCCGCTTCTGGTCCAGCTCCCGTTCACGCTCGCTTTTTTCAGCCTCCAACATGCGAACCATGATGTCTTGTTGACGCTTCAGGGTTTCCTGCGTGATGTTCCTGTTCACGATGTCCTTCTCGTTCTTCTCGAGCTCTTCAGCCAGTTTTTGCAAGCCCTGACCAGCGCCACTGCCGTCTTTGTTCAATTCCTGTGCAGCTCGCTGCATTTCCTTGCGTATGGCAGCCTGCTGAGCGGCGAGTTGGGCGAGTTGCTGGCTCATGCCAGGCATGCCCATACCCCCGGGCTTGCCTTGTTCTCCGGGTTTCTCCCCTGGTTTTTCGCCAGGCTTCTTGCCACCCTTCTCCAGGGCCTTTTTCATTTCTTCCAACTGCTTGGTGAGCGCCTGCTGATTGGCTTTGGTCTTGGCCATTTTCTTGCTGTCACCGGCACTGCTGCCCTTCCCGCCGGGCTTTTTGCACTTGCCACTGCCGGGTTTGCCGGGTGGCGGTTCGGCTTGCATCTGCTGAAGGGCTTCGTCCAGTAGGAGTGCCAGGTTGTTCAAGCTGGTCATGGCCCGCTGTTGCTTGTCGGCCGCTTGGGGTTTCCCGCGCTGATCGGCTCTGCTGGTAGCCAAGTGTTCCAGCGCTTGGTCCATGTTCTCGTTCACTAAGTTCATTTCGCGGTTCACGGCGGCTTGCAATTGGGGCACGCGCTTGCTGAGGGCGAACAAGGAGTCCTCGATCACCTTGGCATCATCGCGCATCTTCTTCTGCTCCCGGCCGATCTCCACCAAGTGCGGGTCCCTCGCTGCGGTGCGGCCGAGGTCGTTCATCGCTGTTTCCTGATCAAAACTGAGCTGAACGATGTTTTCCAAGAGCTGGCGCAATGCATCCATATCCTCTTCAGCCTGTTCCTGTTCGTTGGCATCCATGGCGCTCTTCATCTGGAAAGCCAGTTGTTCCATTTCCTCACCGGCCTTCTGCTGTTTGTCGCTGGCCTTCTTGTTTTCCTTCTTCTCCATTTCCTCCTGGCTCTCCTTCTGGTCCTTCTTGATCTCTTCTTCCTTTTCCTCCGTCTTCGGAAGGTCCATGGGCTTCTCCAACTCGCTGTTCTTCTTCTCCAATTCGTCCAGTTGTTTTTGGATCTCCTCGAACTTTTTGTTCAGTTCTTCCTGCTTCTCTTTTTGCTCGGCATTGTCGCCCTTCTCGTCCTTGGTTTCTTCCGAAAGCTTCTTCTGCTCTTCGGCCAGTTTTTCCAATTGCTCGGCGATGTCCAGTGCCTTCTGCTCCACCTCCATCTGCTTGAACTGCTCCATGGCTCGGTCGAGCTCCTTCTCAATATCCTCCTGGCTCATCTTCATGTCCTCCATCTTCTGCTGAAGGTCTTCCTTGTTGAGCTTCTCCATCATCTTCTGCACTTCCTCGTACAGTTTCTTCATCTCCTCACTCAACACGTTCTCAAAGAGTTCCTGCACTTGCTGTTGTTTCTCCAACAAGCGCTCGTCCATTTGTTTGAAGCTCTGTTGTTCTTGCTGGTTCTGCTTGAACTGTTCCGTGGTCTTCTCAATGCGTTGTTGCAGTTGTTTCTGCTTGTCCAGCACGTTCTGCATCTTTTGCTGGTCCTGGAAATTCAGTTCCTTCTTGTCCAGCATTTCGCGGCGCAGCTTGTCCAATTCCTTTTGTAGTTCTTGCGCATCCTTGATGCTCTCTTTCAACTGGTCTTTGATCACCTCCGAATTGGCATCTTGCTTCTCGGCGAGCTCCTGCAACGAGGGTGCCTCGAACACTTGCGTTCCACTGCGGGCGCTCTTGCTGCCCCGCACACCATCGTTGTCCCATACCTCGAACCAGTATTCGAGTTTATCGCCGGGCATCAGCGCCAGGTCGCTCAGGTCCCAATAGTGGAAGAACTCTTGTCGCGTGGTCTTTGCGTCGAGGGCCAATTCCTTGGTGCTCTCGCGCAACTCGGCCGCCACACTATCTCCGCCGTTGGCGAATCCATAGTGGAAGATCAAGCGCTTGAAACCATGGTCATCGCCGATGTCGCCTTTGAAGTAGAGCCTCTTGGGCGAGGTGCTGTCGGTTTTCTGTTCAACAAGAATGGTGGGGTACAGGTCGGGAACCACCTCAACACGGTATTGCAAAGGGTTCTGTGCGGCGTGATCGCCCTTGCGTGGAACAAGTGTGTAGGTGCGGCTTTGCAGGAAGCGACGGCTCGCGGTGAAACGCTCTTCGCTCTGTGGTGCGAGCGTGTATGTGGTGTCGTCGAAAGCGAGCAGCAACTGATCGGTGCTACGGGTGTTCGCTGTCCAGGTAATGCGTGTACCGGCGGGTATGGTCACATCACCATTGCCATTGCTCGTTGTGTTCGGTAAGCCGAGGTAAGGCGGGTATTGCAATTGGAGCGCAAGATCAGTGAGCATGGGGTTGCTCACGGTGCTCAATGTGTACCCCTTGCTGTTGAAGCCTTCAGCGGAAAGTCGGAAATCGATAGCCTCTTGAATGTTCCGGAAACGGTGCGTGAAGTGGACCGCATCCTGTTTCACCAGCGGAATACGCTGGCCGTTGACGTCAAGTTCCACTTGCTGCGGGATCGCATCGCCGGTGATCTGCACGTGCAGGTCGAAGTCTTCTTGCTCGGGTACCGCAAGGTTGCTGTCGAGTACGATGAATTGGAACGGTGCTTCAGGCAGGAATTCGCTGCTGTGCCTGATTATGCGATTGGCCGGGTCGGTGATCAGGCTCGGTGCGGCGAAGAGCAACACGAGCAGCACAGCCAGTGGTGGCAACGCGTAACGCAGGTACTTGCGGTTCTTTCCCAGATCTATCGCAGCTGCGAAGGGCACAGGGGAAAGTTCCCGGCTTCGTTGAGCAATGCTGGCCTCGATCAATTCGCGGTTCACGAAATTACTGTTGGCCTGCTCGCGCAGTTGCAAGGTGTTCAGCAACTTGTCCTTCACCTCGCCGAAATGCTGGCCTACAATGTTCGCGGCTTCATCGTGGGAGATCACTTTGCCCATGTGCAGCAATTTCACCAGGGGTAAGGCTATGAAGCGCACCAACACGGCGGCAACGAGCACGATAAAGCCCCAGAACAGCACCGTGCGCGCGGTTGTACCGAAACGTCCGAAGTATTCGCCCAGGCTGGCCCCCAGGAAGAAGAGCACCAACAAGCCTACGCTGTACAAGGCTCCACGGATCAGGCGGTCCTTGTAGTACTTGCGGATGAAGGCATCCAGCTTTTGGATGAGCAGGTTATAATCGGAGGACATCGGGTGTGCTGACAGTCAATGAACGGGCCAGCGCTGGAATTGTTGGGGGAAAGGTAGAGAGGCGAACAGCGGATGCCCTGTGAACGAATGTTATATCCGGACAAGGGAGTGTTGGTGGTACACGGCGGATGATGGTTGGTTCAGTCCGCCTTCCCGGTCTGCCGCAACAATCGAATAGCGCCGAACGCGATGATCGCACCCACGCTCACCAACACGATCCAGAGCCAATGCTTTCCAGGGGAGAAGGGCGGCTCTTCAACAATGGGTGGTGGGGCTGCCATCATTGCAGGCACAGCAAGCGCAGAAATGGAAGCAGGGATGCTGTCGCGGAATTGCTCGAGATCGTAGCGTGGTTTGCTGGCCTTTGCATCGCTTGTAGAGATCGTGTACCGCATGCCGGCGTTCAGTTTGGCAATGAGCCGATGCTCCAATTGGAACGCGCGGATACCAGTGATCTCCAACGGGCGATCGCTTTGATTTTCAATGTCGACGAAGAGCGTATCCGTGATCGCTCCCGGCCCTGCGATGGTACCACGCCCGTAACTCGCAATGGTAAAATTGCCAATCTGCTCTTCGCGAACAACGGGTGTTTTTCGAATGCGCCCCTGGACCTCTTGGCGAACACGCACCATGAATGAACCCCGCCGGAGATAGGGGCCGTCGTTGCGTATTTCAAACGCGAACCGATCGGCTTTGAACGGGGCGTTACTGAACAAAGCGATGCGTGATGTGGATCGGTCTTCAACGCGTGTGAACATGAGGGGTCGAACGGCTGTGTAGCGTCCTTCGCTGCGCGCGCGACCGCAATGTCCGAGATCCAGCACTTGCACGGGGGCTGTCAATGAGTCGTTCAGGGTGATGCGGTAGTAACGGTAATCGCTCAAAGGCAGATCAACGAACCGAAGCACGTTAGTGGCACCATCGCCTTCGCCCACAGAAAGGCATTCGTCCAGGATCATGTACCAGTTCTCTCGATCGTCGCTGCCTGTAATGCGCGCGCGTTTGCTCACCATCGCATTACGGATGCGCACCTGTAGCTCATCCACGGTCGCGGCGCTGTCGGCTTCCATCTCAATTATGGTGCGCTTGTTCACCCGTTCGTTGCGCAACAATTTGTACGTCCGCATCCACGTGTGCTCGTACATCGCGGGTTCGAACTCAACAACGTATGGCACTTCGTGGTTCAACGAATCGAGCAGGCGCAGGTCACCGAGGTCTGCGTGCGAGCGGCCAACCACTTCTGGTGAAAGCACGAGGGTGTAGTATCCGTCTTTTGAAATGGGTTGAAGCGGTGCGCTCCATTGTGGTTGGGCGAATGTGAGCATCGCAACACTTGCTACGAGCACGAGCACTACAGTTCGAAGCGCGGTCATCATGGCAGAGGTGGTGGCATTTTCCCTGGGTCGCCGGAGCGCTCGGGCGAAGGAGATCCTTCCTGGGCCTTTGTCTCATCTTGAAGCAACACCTTCAACTTGTTGTACATGAAACTCACCACCAACAGAATAATGCCCAAGCAAATGAACGCCGCCACCTTGCCGCCTTCGCTGATACCGCTCAGGTCGACAATGAACAATTTCAACAAGGTTATTCCGAACAACGACAACGCGATAATGCGCACCATCCGTTGGCGCGTATGCATGCCATACCACATAAGCACGAACGAACCCACGCCCCACAGTATGGGATAGCCCGCTTTACGCGCGTTCGCCAAAGAATCCAACAATGCGAATCCAGGATCGGCGTCTTGCAACCAGCTTTCCATTCCCACATAGTACACGGCGGGGTGAACGAAGAGCAGCATCGCATGATCCAGTTCTTGGCTCGAGAAAATGACCAGGAACACGCAGATGCTCCAGAGGTAAACGTTCCATGTTGAAGAGGAGCGCGGAACCAATGCGCGCACCGTATTGGCCACACACCAGAGAGCGACAATGGCGGCAAGGAGAGCTGCAATGTGAAACCACCCAAAGCCATGGCCTCCATCGCCAACGCGTTGCACGAGCAGAGCTTCCATGCTGCTTGAATAGAACCCAGTGATGTAGTGCAGCAACCCGACTACGAACAGCACAAGTACTGCAAGGCGGAAACCGGTCCCTGCTTTTCGCGATAAGAAGTACAGGACCACGAACGCGGCAAGTGTGTAGGCCGTCAGCGCCATTCGCACAACGGTTCCATCGAAGATGTAACCTAGTTGATGGTTGATCTCCAGGAAATTCACACCGAACAAAACAGTGATGCACAAAACCCATGCGCTGTTGCGTAAAAGGTTCGGAGAAAGTCCCGGAAGCACATCGCGTTCGGCAGGTAGTTTTTCACAGAGCTTGCCGTAGACGAACAAGGCGATCGCCGCCACCAGCCCGGTGACCCACGGTTTGTTCAGAACAGGCGTCAACCGCACCAGAGGATAGGCTCCGTAATGCTGCGAAAGATCCATGCCGAGGCTTATAAGCATCAGCGCCAGTACGAGCACACTTGCCCTTTCAACAAGGCGAATGCCCGTGCGCTGGGAAAACCACAGCAGCAGGGCGCACTCCAAGCTCCAGAACAAGGTGATGTAGTTGCCGTGCAACTGCACCGGCGCTGCCAAGCTCACGAACGTGAGTACCAATCCAATGAGTAGGAGTACCAGGTGCTTCGGCGCATTGGCGCGTTTGTGAAGGAAGATGGCGAAAACCAAGTGGAACAGAGCGACGGCAATGGTGAACAACCCGTTCAGTCGTGGTAGATGTCCATCGAGGATCACCATCCCCGCAGCATAATAGGCGGCACTGTTGGCCAACAACAACGAGAAATCCAACGGACCGAACGCATTCCCGTGCCGAAGGTTGTAGCGCAGATTCATGCTGAAGAAAACAAGGAAGAACGCGGTGGCGAACAACATCGCTGGAACTACCGGATGCGGATCCAGGGTCATGTATTTCATCCCAAGCCACGAACCAAAAATGAGCGTCGTGAGCACGAACGCGATCACGTTGATGATGTGCCATTTCTTGTAATTGGCAAGCACCAGCATGCCCGCGTTCAGGATCAACAGGTAGCTGAAAAGCACTTGATAATTGCCTTCACCACTACTGGCCATAAATGGCGAAGCGAAACCACCGAGCAAGGCGATCACGGCGAGTTCCTTTCGGTCATACACCAGTGTGAGCAGAATGCCGATAGCGGTAATACCCACCATAACAACGAACGCGGCGGTTTGTCCAACTATGTGGTATTGCTGGAACGCGATGGCGATGCTGAAGTAGAGCACCGCAAGCCCACCACCCACGAGCACCGAACTGAACGCACGGAACTTTTCGCGCAACCGATGCGCAAAGAACAACAGCAAGGCACCACTGCCCACGCCGATCAACGTGCGACCGGTCTCGCTGATCATGTTCTGGCCGATGGCATACTTCAGCAATAATCCCAAGCCGATGACCAGTATCGCGATGCCGATCTTGTTGATGAGGTTCTCGCCGATGAACTTCTCCAGGTCGGGGTTGCGCTCCATGAACGTGGGGCGTGGTGGAGGTGGTGGAACGGGTGGGCTTGTACGGACCGGTTCAACCAACGGAACAGGCACTGCGGGCCGCTCCGGCTCAGGAATATTGACGGGCAGGGGAGGTGGCACTGGAACGGCGACGGGTCGCATCGCAGCGAAGTCCACCTCTTGCTCCAGGGGTTCGGCCCATGGTTGTTGGATCGGCTCTGTAGAACGTGGAGGCGGGGTGATGATCGCAGAGTGTTCCTGGTCGGGTTCTTCTTGGGCGAAAGCGGATGAGCCCGTTCGCTGGTAATGGGCCAAGCTCTTCATAAGCTCCTGCATTTGCAGGCGCATCAAGCGCATTTCTTCGCGCACCCCGCTCATCTTGCTGGTGTTCGCGATCAGCAGGGTGATCAACACCAAAGCGAGCAGTACGGGGATACCTTCCATGCGGTGAAGATGCGCAGGCTCGGGGAATCGGCCGAACGGCGGTTAGGCTGCGCGCAGTTTTTTCAGCGCCTTTTCAACGCGTTTCTTTTTGGCTTCGGACGGCAACTCGGGCAAACGTGTTTCCAGTATGGCGCGCATGGTAGCCGTGTCCTGCGGCAGCACAACGGCCGTAGCGAGCTCGGCGTACATAGGGAGTTGGTTCAATGGCGCTGTGCGCAACTGTTCCAACAGCAAAGGCATGGCGGTGCGTGCAAAGCGCTCTTGTGCCGCGAGCTTTGCCAATGTTTTTACTGCATGGTCGCGCGTGATCACCGTGCCACGATCAACAGCGGCCATGATCTGTGGAAGGATCATGTACACCGCATCGGGCTTTACGGTGGCAATTCCGTCGATGGCACACATTGCACCCCAAACGAGTCGATTATCCGCACTGGCCAGCAGGTTTTTGAACTGGGAGATGAACGGTGCGATGAGGTCCGGCGCTCTATATCCTACTTCGTAAAGCGCCTTCAGCGCATCGCTCTTCAGGGCCTTGTCTTTTCCGTTGAGCAGGTCCACTAATTCGCGCACCATGAACACATCCTTCTCCTGTACGATGCGCTCAGCCAGTGCGATATTGGGCAGTTCGTCGGCACGGCCCAAGGAGGTAGCGAGTTGTGCGAGTGCGCTCATGATGAGGGACGGCCGTTGTGTGGCCGGACCGCTCATACGGGCTTTTTCCTCCAAGGGTTGTTGCCAACGCCGGTTGCGGAATTGGGACCTGGACCGGGTGGCTGTGCCCGGGACGCCCGGCGGGCCTTTCCGCCAAGCGGTCTCAGTGCTTCGGCTCGTACCTTGTGGTGTTCGGGTGGAAGGTGCGCCAGCTGTGCCAGAATTCCTGGTAGGCGGGGAGCAGCACCGGCCAAGTCCAATACATAACAGAAGCACCTTTCCGGATGTCCATTGCGGTTCGAGACGTGTCGCGGTCCAGCATCGTGACAAAGGCTCCACTTGCCTTCAGGATGATCGAGAGGGAATCCCCCCCGAGGGTGTCGTTGATGTGTTCTCGTCGTTCGAGTTCATTCCAGTCGTAAGCCCGCGTTTGACCATTATGGACCACGCCCACCACCCAACTCTTCGGCTGCCAGCTCGCGGTGTCACGGTATTCCAGAGAAGACTCGATCGTGCCGTCGTCGTAGCCCTTCAGGTCGTCATACTGTTCCAAGAAATTGCTGTCGGGTTGAAACACCAAGCCGTTTGGATGTTGTTGGCTGAATTCAAGAAGCGTGAGTTGTGTTGACGGGATTTCGCTGAGTAGTTGTCCTTTCAGCGGCCCAGCGATGCACTCGCCCGTTGCTTGCCGCCACCAGCTCTTGGTGCGGCTGTCCTCGAATAGTGCGTTGAAGTGGTCCATGCCCACGAGACGGAAGATTTCTGGTCGGCCGTTCACTATCGGATCCCACACGCGGCCTGTTCGGCATACGGTGCAATAGGTCACTAACACGGGTTCACCGCCAATGGTGTCAAGCACTTGGTGATGATAACCGACCAACTCGATAGGGTAGGCACGGGCGTCGCCATTCCTTTCAACAGCGACCACCAAGGACTCCCCTTTTCCCCGGGAAAATGAGACGGCGGTGAGGTTCTTCTCCTTGGGCGGGTAGAACATCTTGTCCGCCATGAATTGGAAAGTGAAGGCGTAGAGAACAAGTGCGCACAGCACAATGGGCAAGATCACCGCGATACGTTTCCACCAACCACCATCCCGCAGGTAATACCCGAACGGGCCGAGCACCAGTGCCAAGCCGACCAACCGAACCCACCAGATATTCGTGTGCAGCCAGTAAGCGATGTTGATCTGGCGCAGGTCTGTAGCTACATCTTCCTGGCTGCCGGGGAAAGGCATGATGAAGTAAACGCGCAGGACCTCGGGGACCAGAAGGAGCAATACACCCAAAGAAAAACGCAGCGCCCTCATCCCACAAAGGAACACGAACGGGATCGGCTGTTTACAGTGCCATCACGGTCTCTGCCAAGGGTCGTCGGGAACGGGCGGTGAGCTCACGCGTCTTGAACGGCTCGATGAGTTGCTCGGCTTCCCCCAAATACCCGAGCGCAAGGAAGCAGAACACTTCTTCTTTTGTTTCGTCAACGGACAAGACGGCATTCGCTTTAGCAAGGTCGAAGCCACCCATCAAATGCCCGTAGATGTTCATGCTCACGGCTTGGGTTAGGAGGTTCGCGTTGGCCAAGCCTAGGTCGTGTTTCCACGCACTGTTCGGTTGCCCGTTTTTCGCCAGAAGCGTCATGCCACTGCATACCACAAGTGCACCAGCGTCTTTTGTCCAAGGCTGGTTGCCGCCCATCAAGCATTCCCAAAGTTGCTCGAACGCCGAGGTACCGCGAAGTGCATAGCGGTATCGCCATGGTTGCTCGTTCATGCTGCTCGGCGCCCAGGCAGCCGCTTCGATCATCGTATGCATTACCTCCTCCGAGAGAGGTGCCGCGCTATAGGCACGCGCACTCCATCGGTTACGAATGAGCGGGTGAACGGCATGCTCGGTTGCTGCTTCCTTGAGCAAAGCGGTTGTGGATAGGTTCATGGGCGTGTGACTTCAATTCTCTCTTCGACCACTGGATCGTAAGTGAAATGGCTGAACAACAGCGCTGGTGAATAGTTCATTGGCTACCCGGTCGGCGGGGGGGTGTTCGGGACGGAGGCGAAGTTCGGTCGCTCCCCGTTCGTGCCCAATGAACCAGTGCAAGTCACGCTGGGCCCATCGCCAACAGGGCAAATAGGCAAGATCCAGTGCATAGCGGTACCTTCGTGCCCTTATCATGGCGAAAACAGCAACCCCCGCTACCATCGACTTGAGCGAATTGCAGCTCACGGATGAAAAAGCCACCCGCCAATTCGTACTGAAAGTGGGCGAACACCGCGCCCGAATCGAGTACGACCACCAAG
>JANNYL010000384.1:0-5115 GCA_031410075.1 Flavobacteriales bacterium | reverse complement strand
AACCACAGATCAACAAACGACTACTCCCCAGTGCCTCTGCGTCATACACGTTCCCGTGCGGCATGACCATTTCCGCAGTTCGTGTTGAGCCATCCAAATTATACCGTGCTACAAATGTTCCCGGCTGCAAGAAAACGTTTGGCGCTGTGCTGAAAGCTGCCCCCAATGTACTGTAGCCAAATACGTATGGACCAGTCACGGGGTTCAACGCCATTGCGGTTGGGCGCACATCGGCCCCTGAAATAGCCCTCGCCCATTGGCAACTTCCTTCAGGTGAGTAGCCCGCAACAAAGGTTTGGTTGGATGTACAATCAAATCCGGGAAGAGACAAGGCGTCGAAATGAGCCAAGCCAACATACGAACCAGTAACAACGACAAGCTGCGCTGCATTGTCATAGCGGACCTCGTAGGCGCTCTCGTAACCGGTAGTACAAATACTTCCTGCGCGCTTTGCCCATGACACGTTGCCAGAACTATCCAGCTTGAAAAGCAGAATATCTCTTTCGCCAGAAACCTCCACCCAGTTGCCGCCTATGTCCAGCCCAGGTTCATTGGCACCTCCTGTGCAATAGATATCCTCGCTCTCTCCTAACGCCATCTTCATACCGGTGTTTCCCCCAAGCCCATCAACGTTTCCATAATGCTTCAACCACTCCAATTGCTGTGCAAAAATGCCCTGTGAGAGAGCGATAAATGCAACTATTGTTCTGATCCGGAGACCTGTGTTTTTCATGGGATCTTTGAAATTGTAGTCGAAGTAGATTGCATTCCTTGGTCCACTCGAACCACATACAAACCAGGCCTGTATTCTCGCATGTTCACGGATAAGAGGTGGTCTTTAATGGTTTGGCTCACTAAGAGTCGGCCAAAGGCATCGTAGAGATTGAACTGGGCATCAGCGCTAGTAACGCTTATAACAACCATGTCTCTACAAGGGTTTGGATAGACCGTGGCCTGTTCCACTATAGGTTTCGCAAATTGAAGCAGCGCGTCGGAAGGTCCATTTTGTTTTCGTGTCGAAGTTGCGATACCGTCTGTGTTACCGTTTATAGGTATCGGTCTATGCAGAACAGGATTACTACAGTTCGAGAATGTTTGTTCCGTCCACAGATGCACCTCACTGCCCCATTCGGCGTGGAATTCATTTGCTGCGTGAATAGACGAGCGAGCATGAAAATCGGCGCTTCCTCCAATTGTTCCGTTCCCTTCAATTAGGGTATTGGATGCGATCACCGTATTCCAGCCTTTCACATCCCGATAATCACCTATTCCAATTGTCAACGGATCCACTACTGCATCGAACTTCATGTATTCGCGCGGATAAGTAACAGTGGACTCATTAGCAGGCCAGGAGAAGTTTTGATAGGATACCGTTGGTGCACCAAGAATTTTGAGTTTGACTTTTATCAGTGAAACATACTGACCAGGAATAGCCAACCCGCGCAGTACCAATTTGCCTGTTGCATTCGGCACCATGTAGCCCTGAATGTTCTGTGCAAAATGGTTGTTAGAAGTGTAATAGTAGTCATACCTACACTCTGCAATGGCCTCTTGTATAGGTTCGCCGAATTGGTCTATTAAGTACCATGCAGTGTTGAGTGGCGCATTGGCGAGTTCGCCCCAATTCAAGTAATTGGGGGGCTGTCCAATCAAGGAAGAAGGCGGCGGTAATAAATTGAATTGTTCGAATTCTGCAACGACATCCTTATCACGCCATCTGTTTTCTACATCCCATGGCGGTCCCAACCCCAACCCTCCTTCATTCCCATACTTCAAGGGGCCATAAAAATTGCCCAAATATTGCCCCGGATAAATTGCCGCAGTACCCAAATTGGCACTTCGATGGTTCTGGAATTCCCACCATGAATAGCCTGACCCGAGGTAACGCCTTGTATAGAACATGCTCGTATGTGCAAAGGACGCTTGTTCCGCTTCGCTACCATCCATATAAGGTGGGCTATGGAAATTGATGTTGGCGGAAAGGTGCTGGTTGTCTGGGCCAGTGAAAAAATCAGATGGGTCTTGAGTATCGTCCTCTGCAGAAAAGCCGGTTTCACCGATCATATAGTGCATGGGGCACGTTTTGCCCAACCAATAAAGTACGTCCTTGATCCTATTGAACGCAGAATTGATGTTGTAGTCTTGGTACAACTCCGGTTTTGGATAGATATGTGGGGAATAAAAGTCCAACTTCATGGCGCTCGGGTCCCACGAGTCAAGATCCTCGATATTGGCTCCGTTCAAGGTAACAAGGTGGTTCGGGTCGTTGCTCTTCAATGCATCATACCACTGGGTTGTAATGCTGCATATCTCTGCTTTCGGTCGAAACATCAGATCCAATTCGGAAAGCTCACCCCATTTCGGCTCGTTCATTAAGTCGTACGCAAGCAGCGCGGGATGCTCAGCCAACTCGCTAGCAAGGCGTGCGAGGTAAGTGGAGTACAAGTCGATTATTTCTTGATTGTCGATCACATTGAGCGGCAAGTAACCTACCCCGGCGTCAGCATTGGAGCGCTGACAAAGTAGAATGATTTTTATCCCTGCAAATTGTGCTTGGTCAAGAAGATTTCGGATCAAATCGAAGTACCGAATGGAGATAGGGTCTTCGTACAAGGGAGAACTGAAGTCTATGAAATATGACGGCGCCCATTCGTTCCCGGCATTATGATTCACTTGAAGTGAGATAAGAGATGTATTGGACCCATTCCTTCTAAACTCCGGAGTAGCCCAGGCACGAATGGTGTTGAATCCCATTGACGTAAGTTTGGCAAAATGCACTTGTAGGTCTGCGTTACATAGTGCAGGTGTATTGCATTCGTATAGTGATCCAATCATTTTGTCATATACCCCTGCCGGTGTGAGGTAAAGCTCATCTGGATCTGTGCTGTCAAGGATATTACTAGCAAACTCAAAGCGATAGTTCAACGCACGTGGATAAAACTCCTGCCCATCGACCATGAACTTCCTGCCCTCAATGGTAACGAACGGTGATTGGGCATAAAGCTCAGGGGCCATAACAGTACACACCACCAAGACCACCAACGCGCATGCTATGCTGCCTGTGCGTTTCATCGCTGGTTGTATTCCAAGGCGTTCAACCGGGTCTTCAGCACCTGAAGTTCTGCATGCAATTGCAGAATGTAGAGTTGTTGTTCTTCGACGGTTTTTAACAAGCGAAGTTGTAGGTCTCCAATTTCCACACCTTCGTTCGCTTCCACTTCGCTCGCCGGTGGCATAGTAGGCAAGTGGCCGTTCTGGTGGAGGTAATGCGCGAGATCCTCGAGTGGCATTAAGGGATAGTTGTTCGCGAAAACGTAATCGGGAAAATTGGTGGCTGTGACTTTCACATCACGACACACTACACCACCCTCCACATACAACTTGTAAAGAGGACTGATACCCGGTGTTGTATTCCCAATACTCACCTTCCCATCATTCCATAGCACCAGTCGATTCCAGAGTGGCTCTCCTGTTGCTGGATAGAAATGGAAAGCCAGCTGGTTCTGGTTTCCGTTGCCATTGTGAATGGCCCATGCGCCATCATCGGTTCCGTCTTGTGCAGTTCGTTTCAATTTGATCCAGTCCCCTTGGCCTTGCTTCACACTTAATGGCGCATCTAACGTGGTGGTTGTTCCAATACCAACGTTTCCGTTTTCCGTCACCATTACTTTTTCGCCAATAGAGACTTTGCCGTCGTTCCATAATGTCAAGCGGTTAAGCAGCGCACCTCCGCCTGGCATATAGTAATGGAAGGCGAGGTGGTTCTGGCTTGGGTCGCCATTGTGAAGGGCCCAAGCACCAGCATCGGTTCCGTCTTGAGCTTTGCGCTTCAATTGGAGCCAATCACCCTGGTCCCGTTTGATGTTCAAGGAACCGCCCAAGGCGGTCGTAGTTCCTATACCGACCTGTCCGTTCTCTGTTACTAGCACATTCTCACCAATGCCCACTTTGCCATCTGCGGTGATGCGCATGCGCTCCACATTGTTGGCTATGAACGAGAAGTCCATCTCATTGATGGGACCAATCCTATTGGTGGTAGAAGTGACGTTGTTGTTCCCCCCAAGAAACCAGGGTATATCGCTCATCTGGAGATCTTGCCCCCAATTGGCCCTCTTCAATATGCCGTTCTCATCGGCATAGATTAGTTTGTTGCCCGTGGCGGCAAGTGAATTGACCTTTACATCCCCATCGCCCTTCAACCGCAATCGTTCCGCACCGTTGCTCCTAAAAACCACATCCTTATTGTCACTGCTGCCTATGTAGTTGGTTGCGGGGTTGGTGCCTGCATTGCCGTTCATGGTCCAATCGCTACGGTCGGGTTGGCGCAGGTAGATCGGGTCGGTCCTATGGATGCATCCGTTGGCATCCGTAACGCCGACATCATAGTTGTCTGAACCGAGCGCAGTGCGGTTCTGCGTGGTAGGGCCATCGCGCCAATCATAGGAATAGGGCGGCACGCCGCCTTCGGCCAAGAGCTCTATGCTGCCGTTGTAGGCATTGAAGAGACTGATGTTGTATCCATTGCCGTATTCGAACGGGGTCATTTCCGCCCGCAGTTCAACTGGTTCGGTAAGCGTGATCTCTGCACGTGATGCGAGCGCCGCCGCATCCCTCACGGTTACAGCGTAGAATCCGGCGGGCAGGTTGGCCACATCCTGCGTGGTGGGTCCATGGCTCCATGCGTACGTGTATGGTGCTGTACCCCCAGTAACCGTAAGGTCGATGGCCCCATCTTTAAAACCGAAGCAAGAGATGTTGTAGCCGTTGTTCAAAGAAGGCACCATCGTTAGCGTGGGTCCTTGGGCCAGCACCTGTAGCGCGCATGCGCCGATCAGCAATGCGGCACAACTTGTTGTGCGGCTCAGCGTTGTGTTCGTTGTGTGGTGCCGTTCGGCGTAAGAATGATCCAGCTTGCTCATGGTGGTGGTAGTGGTTCGTATTTACTCCGATCGTTCACTACAAATGAGTGGTCATTTCGGTGGCTACATGTTTCCAATACATGCGGGACTATTGCTGAGCTACCACGAGTCAGAAAAGTCGCTGCCTCATGGCTAGCCGGGAGGCGCCGTATAGGAAAAAAAGTGTAACTGTACTGGTTCAGCGTTTCATTGGTCA
>JANNYL010000383.1:0-9077 GCA_031410075.1 Flavobacteriales bacterium | reverse complement strand
CCGAGCAATGGAACAGGTCGGGAGAATGAGACTGCGGCCACATTACCGCCTGTAGGTAACAATACAACGCCGCCGAGTGATGTCCCGGTATCGAACAACGTGAATGCCGTGCCAGTTGCCAACCAACCCGTTGCCGAGGCTCCTGTGTCACCGATCGCTGCGCCCGAGTTGTTGGCTCCGCTCACTTCGGATATCTTCTCCATCGCTGATCGTGATGCCGCTCGTATTGTCTCCATTCCGATCAATGCACCCATGCCCCGGGGTGTGGTCTTCAAAGTGCAGATCGGAGCGTTCAAGCAAGCCATTTCAGCGGAAGTGTTCAAGGATCTTTCTCCCGTTACGGGCGAAGCGATCGGGAACGGCTTGGTGCGTTACTCTGCCGGCGAATTCACCAGTGCACAGAATGCAGTTCGTGCAACCCAACAGGTGCGCGATCGTGGTTACCGCGATGCCTTCGTAGTGGCCTACCAGGATGGCAAACGGGTGTCGTTGTCCCAAGCGATGCGCGCTGCCCAGCCAGTTGTAGCCCAGCCCAGCGGAACGATCGCAACGATCGATCCGGTTCGCCCACCCACAGAGATACGACCGGTGCCAGTGCCGATCATTTCAACCTTGTCCGACAGCGCTGCGGAAGTGGCGGTCTTGGCCAACTACCCAGCTACAGCGGAGCAGTTGTTGGCTCAGTTCGCGCCACCGGCCGATGCAACAGCGTACTACAATGCTCCAGGAGCCGCACCGGCACGACAGGTAGAAACCGTAAAGGGCCTTTTCTACACGGTGCAGGTGGGGGTATATAGCAAGCCCACCGCGCTGGACAAGCTCTTCAATATCACGCCGCTCAACAGCGAACGCACCGAAACCAACAAGATCCGCTACACCACGGGCGTGTTCACCGACATGGGAACGGCACGCTCACGCAAGGATCAAACCGTTGGTCTTGGGGTGAAGGATGCCTTCATTACGGCCTACCTCAATGGCAAACGGATCCCGATGCGTGATGCCCGTGCGCTGATCGCGCGTTTCGGCCCATCTGTCTTCGCTGACCCTGCCATCATCACGCGGTAGAGACCTGTGTTTTCCCGGTGCATGTGCGCTGCACGGGCAAGAGGTGTTTGGGAGCTTGCCTGCCGAATGGCCATTGGTTCCGATCATTGTCTCAATAAAGACAAGCGATGGCTCTGAATGCGCTTTCGTTGAGAACATCCCAATAGGGTACTTTTGCGCTAACCCATCGAAGTGACCATGCGCATGCATTTCAGTCCAGAAGAAGAACTATTGCAGGAGGTCCTTTTTGAAGAAGGCCCTATCAAGGAGATCATCCTGCACAACGACGAAGTGAACACCTTTCAGCACGTGATCGTGAGCCTGATCGACATCTGCGGGCATGAGCCGATGCAAGCGACCCAGTGTGCGCACATCGTGCACAACAACGGAAAATGCAGCGTGAAACGAGGCTCGTTCGATCATTTGGAACCCATTTGCACCGCTCTGTTGGAGCGCGGCCTCAGTGCAGACATTGAATAGAATATGAAGCGCTCGCTTTCCCTTCTGCTGATCACCTTCCTGGTGGTGGCGTGTACCAAAGTGCCCATTACAGGTCGCCGCCAACTGAACCTGTTGCCCGAAAGTGAAATGATGGCCATGAGCCTCGGCGCCTATACCGATTTCCTGAAAGAAACCGCGCCCTTGCCAGCTTCGGACCCCAACGTACAAATGGTCCAACGCATCGGCAAGCGATTGGCCGATGCAGCCACCAAGTACCTCAGCGAGAACGGTGCCGCTGAGCGAGTGGAAGGCTTCAATTGGGAATTCAATGTGGTGGATGAACCCACCGTGAACGCTTGGTGCATGCCCGGCGGAAAGGTGGTGGTGTACACCGGGATCTTGCCAGTTACCAAGGATGAGACCAGCTTGGCGTTGGTGATGGGCCACGAGATCGCACACGCCATAGCACGCCACGGCAATGAGCGGATGAGCCAAGGCATGGCCGTGCAAGGCGTAGGCATGACGTTACAAGTAATGGCTTCGCAGAAACCCAGTTTGGCCAAGGACATGTTGCTGCAATCCTTCGGGATAGGCAGCCAATTAGGCACATTGGCATTCAGCCGTAACCACGAGACCGAAGCCGACAAAATGGGCTTGGTCTTTATGGCCATGGCAGGCTACGACCCGCGCAGTGCACCTGATTTTTGGAAACGTATGGCTGAGCAAGGCGGGCAGAAGCCACCGGAATTCATGAGCACGCACCCCAGCGATGCACGCCGCGTGGCCGATCTGGAAGCGTACATGCCAGAGGCCATGAAGTTCTATAAGCCGTAGTGATGGGGTATGGACTTTCAGGTTCCAATGGTCCGAAGGTGCTTGTTGCGGAGATTTATTTCAAGACGAGTCAGTTTGTGCACTCGCGACACGCGAGCGCATGCTTTGGTACCTGTTTTCTTCGTCACTGTCTGCTATCCTTTTTTTTCGGGGTAGCAACTGCTCCGCTTCTGTGGGCCCAGGACGTAGTTGAAATCTACAGCGAGAAGGGCGTCGTGATCGATCGCTATCGTGGTGGCTTGGATTCTGTTATGACCCACCTTAGCGTTCTTCCCAAATCTCGTTACGTAGTGTCGCTCTCCATCGAACCCCACAGCGATACAACTCTAACCCGGATGTCTCTGCGATGCCTCTTCAATGATGCTTTCTGCCAGTTATCCGACCCACTCGAGCCGGATACTGTTTACGAAGCAATTGGGTTCTATGATGGCCACTGGATCAGCGTTGACCGTCGAAGCGAAGCCCCTCATCTTCTATGGGAGAAACACGTGATGGGAGGCAATCTACATGGCCTCTGTGTCGTCTACGGAGATACTCACTTGCCCGTGTACATGGCCAACTTCCAATATGGCCGCCTAGATGGCCTTGCCTCAAGGCATGATTACCGTTCAGGCTACTATAGTTCCACCCTTTACCGAGCAGGAGTGAAAGTTCGCACAATCAGCTGGGCGACTGACGGCAGAGTTTTTTTCGATAGCGTGTGGAAGCCTACTCTTCCACCTTGATGTGATACCCCCCTACTTGTCGAAGTTTTCCGCGTGGTTGGCAATGAGTGAGGGCCCCGTTGTAGCTCGGATGCAAACTGTTGTCGCTTGGCTGGCTTTGTGCGTTGGCCCTGCGCGGGGTTCCGGCCTACGAGCCGGAAGTGACAGGCTGTTGTTGGGGCCTGTGGCCCACCTCTTCGAACCCTTGTAGTGGGAAGCGTGCCTTTCAAGCTCCATTTCGCTCTAAAAACCGATCAAACGGAAGAGATCATTAGATTCGCGCCGCTTTAGCAGGGACCCGTAGCTCAATTGGATAGAGCACCTGACTACGGATCAGGAGGTTTGGGGTTCGACTCCCTACGGGTTCACTAAAAGGGAAAGGCCTTCCGCTGTTTGGCGGGGGGCCTTGTTCGTTCTGGTCATTGCAAGGCCGAAACCATGGGCAAACAGAAGGGCATCGGGTTGGCCGGCTGGGGTTGGGTAGTTCCATTGATCGGTGGCTTGGTTTGGTGCGCAGTTTTTGGCTACCAAGGGCTTAACGGCCAGGACAGCCATGATTACTTGCGTGTGGCCAAGAGCTGGAGCCAATGGTTCGCCGGGGGCGTGAGACCACCTGCTGCCGAACATCCGCAGGCCTATCCGTTCGCTGGTGCACTGTTGGGCCGAGTATTGGGCGATACGCTATTGGCCATGCGGGTGCTACCCGTCCTGGCGTTTCTGCTGCTCGGCTTCACACTTCGGAAGCGGCTGATGCTTGTTGCTGCGGATCGACATGCTCTGAATGTGTTCCTTTTGCTCATGATCGGCTCTTCGCCGTTCTTGCTGCGGCATGCGTTGGTAGCCATGAGCGATCTGCCCGGTTTTGCTTTGGTGGTGCTCACCTGGGCGTTCTGGTCCAAGGCCCAAGAGCAGAGAGATCTCTGGTGGATAGTGATGTGTGCTGTGGTGGCGCTGTTGGCCGTGGTGGTGCGTTTTGCGGCAGCGCCCATGGTGTTGGGGTTATTGATGCTCACATGGGTGGGCAAGGCCGAGGGCCGTTCGCAGCGTTTGCTGATCGCTGCAGGTTTGGCGGTCGCGGGCATGATCTGCGCGTGGTTTCTAATGCCAACGGCTGAATGGGCTGGGATCTACCTGCGATCGCCCTTGGCGGATTGGTCGCCAATGAATTTGTTCCGCCGGGAACTGCACTCGGATGATGGGGTGCTCCGGTATCTGCTTCCGAACGGGCTGTATGTGCTGGGGGTCTTTGTTCATCCGGGTTTTATGCCCATCGGTGCGGTGCTGTTGCCTTTCGTTCGGCGAAGCGATCTGGCACCCTTGCCTGCGCGGGCTGCAGCGGTGATGTTGGTGTGCTACCTGCTTTTCATAGCAGGCATGCCGTTCCAGAACGACCGGGTGTTACTGATGGCCCAACCGTTCGCGGTGATCTTGTTCTATCCCGCGTTCCTGCGCGCATGGGCTTGGCTGAAGGATCGGATCTCCAGACCTGGCTTGGTGGTGGCACTTCTCGTTGCTGTTCAACTCGGTTTGTTCGCTCGTGCGTTTTATCCTTTCATGCGGAATGCCAGGGTGGAAAAGGAACTGGCGGAGGTTGTACACCACGAAGGAGCAACGAGGTTGTATACACAAGGCATGGGCGCTGCGCTTTCCAATTATTGCCCCACGGTGCAAGTGACAGAGCTCTGGTACTCGGGCATCGATCATTTCGAAAAAGGTGCCTTGATCGTTGTGAACCCGTTGGATCTGGAGGCCCAATGGAAGGGGTTGAACCCTGCCGATAACTGGGAGCGGGCGCAGGCTCAAGGCGTGCGATCGCTGGTTGAACGATCAGATGGCTGGCGGATCTACCGTGTGCAATAGATGAGTTCGAACTTCCTGTAAACGCGGACCGGCTACTTTCGCGCTCCTTTTTCCGGAACACATGGGTTTGAAATGCGGGATCGTCGGGCTGCCGAACGTTGGTAAGAGCACCTTGTTCAACTGCCTCAGCAACGCCAAGGCGCAGGCGGCGAATTTTCCTTTTTGCACCATCGAGCCGAACATCGGTACCATCACCGTGCCTGATGCCCGGTTGAACGTATTGGCCGATCTGGTAAAGCCACAACGCATTCTGCCAACCACCGTGGAGATCGTGGATATAGCAGGCTTGGTGAAAGGCGCCAGCAAAGGGGAGGGGCTTGGCAACCAGTTCCTGGGCAACATCCGCGAGTGCGATGCCATTCTGCATGTACTGCGCTGCTTCGACGACCCCAACGTGATCCACGTGGACGGCAGCGTGAACCCTGTTCGCGACAAGGAAGTGATCGACATCGAGCTGCAGTTGAAAGACCTGGAAACGGTAGAAGCGCGGATCAAAAAACTGGAGAAGCAGGCCTCGATCGGCGACAAGGAAAGCAAACGCCGCTACGATCTGCTGGAACGTATTCGCACCGCGTTGTTGAAGGGGATCAGCGCCCGGGCTGTGATCACACCAACGGACGATCCCGTGTTGCTCACAGAATTCCAACTGCTCACCGCCAAGCCGGTGATGTACGTGTGCAACGTGGATGAGAAGAGCGCGATCACGGGCAACGCGTATGTGGATCAAGTGAAGGCCGCCGTGGCTGAAGAGAATGCTGAGGTGATCTTCGTGACAGCCGCGATAGAGGCGGAGATAGCCTCCATGGACACCGCCGAAGAACGCACGATGTTCCTCGCGGATATCGGGTTGAACGAACCTGGCGTGAACAAACTGATCCATGCCGCCTACCACTTGTTGAAATTGCAGACCTATTTCACCGCTGGCGTGCAAGAGGTGCGCGCATGGACCATACACCAAGGCGACACGGGTCCCAAGGCAGCAGGTGTGATCCACAGCGATTTCGAGAAAGGCTACATCCGTGCTGAGGTGATGGCGTACAATGACTTCACGACCTTGGGCAGCGAAGCCGCATGCAGGGCCGCTGGTAAATTGCGTGTAGAGGGCAAGGACTACGTGGTGAAGGATGGCGACGTGATGCACTTCCTGTTCAACGTATAAGAAGCAACCTTTCAGCGGATCAACGTCATCGGGATCATTCCTGCGAGTATCACCATATTCGCTTCCACATGATCGTTCGATCGCTCAGTATCATCATTCCTGCTTACAACGAAGAGCGCACGATCCATGAAGTGCTCGGCGTTGTGCATGCGCTTCAGCTTCCGCAGGGCATAGTGAAGGAAGTGATCGTGGTGAACGATTGCAGCAAGGATGGCACTTCTGCCGCAGTTGATCGATTTCGAGCAGACCATCCCCAAGCGGGTGTGGTGTTGGTGGAACAACTGGTGAATCGTGGCAAAGGCGCGGCGATCCATCGCGGAATGAAAGAAGCCACCGGCGAACTATTGATCATCCAGGATGCGGATGTGGAGCTTGACCCGAACGAGATCATCAAACTTCTCGAACCTATCCTGAGCGGTGAAGCGGATATCGTCTACGGCGACCGTTTCGCGAACGGATTGCCCTATCCGGGTTTCAGCAAGAAGAGCTATTACGCCAACAAGTTCCTTACGTGGTTCAGCAATGTGAACACGGGCAATCCGGTGCGCGACATGGAGGTTTGCTACAAGCTGATGCCGACACACATCGCGAAGGGCTTGGATCTGCGCGAGGAACGCTTCGGCTTCGAGCCGGAAGTAACTGCGCGATTGAGCAGGATCAAGGGCCTGCGCTGGAAGCATCTTCCTGTGAGCTACACGGCGCGCACCAGGGCCGAGGGTAAGACCATTGGCTGGAAAGATGGGCTGCGGGCCCTGTGGTGTTCGGTAAAATACCGTTGAGCGAACGGCCCGGATCTTTCGTTCGACCTGCGCTCCACCGGGACTGGTCGAGTTTCTCCAGAAAACATTGACCGCCGTGACGAACATTGTATTTTTCCGGTTGCTCCGACTCCACACCAAACCGAATTCATGATGCGCCTTTTCCTGATCTCGCTATTCTTCGTTTCGTTGTGCGCTCCAGCCAGCGCACAAGCGCCCATTGGTGAGGTAGCAAAGCACATCCAGGAGCTTCGACAAGAAAGGACCGATTTCCGTCCGGTCTCTTTGTTCTCGGTGGTCGCGCCCAGTGCTGAAATGAACGCCCTGTGGAACAAAGGCAGTCGCCAAGCCGAGGTGTTGAGTTTCAACCAGCAGGCAGCTCAGGCACTGCTGGGCAACCCGAGCAGGTTCATTGCGTTCACGATCCCATCGCAACATGGCGATGTGATCATCGATCTGGAACGAACGAATGTTCTGGCTGATGACTTCACTGTGCGGGTGGCGAGCACGGGTGGCGTGGTGCGTCCATCCGAGAGCCTTCACTACCGGGGTTCCATTCGTGGGCAAGTGGGATCCATTGCGTCCATCAGCATTTTTCCGGAGGAAGTGATGGGCCTGCTTTCTGATGAAAGCGGAGAACGGATCCTCGGCAGGTTCGATCATGCGCCTGAAGGTTTGCATGTGTTCTATCACGAACGCGACCTGCTCGGATCAGCCAATACAGCTTGCGCGACCGTTGATGAAGAACCCCGCAAAGGCAAAGGGAAACCAGTCCTTGGATCGGCGAAGTCCATTCGTTGCGTGCGTTGGTACTGGGAAGTGGCCAACGACATTTTCTTGAACAAGACCAGCGTGTTGCTTGCCACGAATTATGCCACTGGACTCTTCAACCAAAGTGCAACACTCTATGCGAACGACGGCGTGAACGTCACGTTGCAGGAAGTTTTCGTGTGGGATGTGGCCAGTCCTTACAACGGGGCGAGCAGCATTGCGCGGTTGAACCAGTTCGGTATTACGCGTACCAGCTTCAATGGTGATATGGCACACTTGCTTGATCTTGGACCCTATGGCGGCGTAGCGTTCCTGAACACGCTGTGTGCGGGAACGAGTTCACGTATGGCGTACAGCGGCATCAACAGCAGCTACAGCAACGTGCCCACGTATAGTTGGAGCGTAGAAGTCGTGACACATGAACAAGGACATAATTTGGGTTCACGACATACACACGCTTGTGCATGGAACGGTGACAACACCGCCATCGATGGCTGTGGCCCTGCTGCGGGTTATACAGAGGGTTCATGCCCTGCTGGCCCTGTCCCTATATCCACTGTCGGTGGAACCATCATGAGCTACTGCCACCTGGTAGGCGCAGGTATCAGATTCGTGAACGGTTTCGGTATTCAGCCAAAGACGGTGATCCTGAACGCGGTGAACGCTGCCTCTTGCTTGCCGGTTTGTGGCACCAGCTGCGATCCGCCGGGTAATCTGTTCGTTTCAGCGTTGATCCCCACCAGTGCGACCTTGAATTGGAGCCTCGTGGGTGCGGTGAGCTATACACTGCGCTGGAAGCCGGTTTCCGGAAGTGTTTGGACCACTGTGACAGGACTCACGGGAACCACATACGCCCTTCCCGGACTCACGCAGAACACGGCCTACGAATTCCAGGTCCTGTCGGTGTGCAGCAGTTCCAGTTCGGCGTATTCGGCTTCGTTCAGTTTCACAACGCCATTGCCCTGCCCGGATAGCAATGAGCCCAACAATACGGTCCCGACAGCTGCGACGATCACGGTTCCCACGGTGGTGAGCGCTTTGATCGCCACATCAGTTGATCAGGATTACTACAAGTTCACCTTGGCGGCGGCTGCCACGATCAACGCATCGCTCAACAACCTGCCGGACGATTATGACCTCTACATCCTGAATGGAACCGGAACGCAATTGGCTGCTTCAGAGAATGGAGGAACGGGGTCGGAGTTCATCAGCTATGGGGCAGTCGCTGGTAACTACGTGATCAAAGTGGTTGGTTACAATGGTGTCTTCAGCAATGTTATTTGTTACTCGATGAGCGCCAGCACGAGTGCGCCGGCTTGCGGACCGGTGACCGGTATAGCAGCGACGAGCATCACGTATAATAGTGCTCTGCTCGGTTGGAACGCATCTGTAACCGCCACCACGTATGACGTGCAATGGAAGCCCACCGCAGGGTCGGTTTGGACGACTGTTACCGGTCTTGCAACGAACAGCTATCCGCTCACAGGTCTCACCGGCAGCACGTCG
>JANNYL010000382.1:0-4111 GCA_031410075.1 Flavobacteriales bacterium | reverse complement strand
CAACGAGGTCCGGCCTGCCGTCTCCATCCATGTCGCTCAAGCCCCAGTTCTGTGAGCCGGTGTCATCGTAATCCTGCGGTGCCCCGCCGAGAGCATTGAAGCCATAGGTAACGCCGCCATCGATGCGACCGCCTGATGGGAGCGACCAATTGGTGGCAGTTGCTGGAAACCCCTGACCCATGATGGAACCGATCGCAAGAGAAAAGGCAACGGACAGGGAGATCGTGCGGCACTTCGATAGCATAGGTGGCGTTTTGTCAAGATTACGCCCACCACCCGATCAGCACGCGTTCGAATGAGCCGCCGTAGTGTTTACATGGATCAGCGTCCGCCGATCTTGATCCGCCGTGCTGTCACGGTAACGATGAACGCTTCCTGCTACTTCAGAGTGAAGTGGTCTCTGGTCTTGGGTGCTGGGGCGAGTGGCCAAGAGATGGTCTTCTTTGCCATGGGTCGAAGATAGATGGGGCCGTTAGCGGCGAGTGTTGCGGAACTGTCAGCGAAAACGAACAAGCACTTGATCAAGGGCCTTGCGTTGCAAGTCAGGCAGCTCGCAATTCTCTGCCGCGCAGCCGATAGGGAACGTCGTTCGAGCGGGGTGCGCTTACCCGGTGGTTGATGCCACGCTATCGCATGATCACCGCGCGTAGCACAGTGCGAACGCCGTTGTTCTCTAGTGCAAGCCAATACGCTCCAGTGGCCAGCGCCTCGAATTCCAATTGCGCGCTGTTGCCCGAGATCATGCCTTGGTCCAGTACGCGGCCATCAGTGGAAAGCACCTGCCATTGCGTGCTTCCGGCGAGGCCGCCCACCTGCACCATACCCGTGGAAGGGGTCGGGTACAGGGTGATCGCTTCCTGTACGCTCTCCTCCACTGCGGATGGGCCGGTCGGGCCGATGTGGTGCGCGCGCACGGTCTGCTGCGGGTTCAGCCGGTTATCGTCCCAGGTGATCGTCGTGCTGCCATCGGCATGGCTGCTGATCTCTTCATTGTAGATCCCGCTCGCGCCACCGCTTTCCCACACATCGAGCGGTGTGGGCCATTGGGTGGTGCCGGACAGGTCCACGCGTTGCAGACGGCCGCGTTTCAGCCCGGGTGGTTGTTCGAACCACAGCACTGGGCAGTTGCCGTTCACCACTTGCCCTAAAGCACACGTGCCGGTGGCGGCAATACCGCCCGAATAGAGCACCGTTGTGCTGGTGATGTTGCCCGATGCATCCAGATGGTACAGGTGGTACCGTTGCTCGGTGCTACCCGAGAGGTACGCCAGCAGGAATGAGCCACCGACGCCATCAGCTACCAAGTGGCCGGCGTTGATGTTGAAACCGGGCTCGATCAGCAGCAGGCCATCGCTTCCCCACTGGATCGTACCATCGGCGTCAACATGTTGCAGGTGCAGCGAATCGGTGCTGTAGCTCTCGGTGGCGTACGCCACGAACGCACCACCGGCACCATCGGCGCAAAGGCGGCGGAAGATCTGACAGCTTGGCGCGGCCCCGATCACGGTTCCGTTCGTACCCCACTGCCAAGTGCCGCTGGTATCAATGCGTTGCATACGGTGTTCCACATCCGTCCACAGGAAAATGAGCGATGCGTCGTCGCCTTCCACCATGCGGATACGCTCTGCGCAGAAGGAATTGCCCACCGTAAAACCCTGCCCTGTCAGGGGCCAAAGCGGCACCCCGTTCATGTCCACGCGTTGCACGGTGACCGCGCGGTCCACGTTGTTCTCCACCCCCAACGCCATCATCACGCCGCCTGCGCCATCGTGCGCCAACCGCGACCAGTTGAGCACGCCCGTTGCGAAGAGCGCTTGCACACCTCCGGGTTGGAGCAAGGCGGTACCGCTGGCATCGAGGTGCTGCAGTTGCATGTTGAAGCTGAACTGGCCGAGCCATGCGATCCAAACGCCACCGGCACCATCAGCAAGCAAAGCGGGCTGACCGTCGAAGCCCGATGTACTCAACTGTATGCCGTCGGTTGTCCACAGTCGCACCCCGTTCGCATCCAGGTGTTGGGCAAAGAGATCCACGCTCCCCGGCACACGATTATCCGACCACGCATGGAACGTGCCGCCCGAGCCATCGGATATGGCCGAACTATTGATCTGCGTGGCGGCAAGGTCGCAGAGCCGCGTGTTCAGGGTAATGTCGCTCTCCCATTGGGCGTTGGTGGAATTCAGGAGCGAGGTACACAAGGCACCGATGGTGAGCAACCGTTCATGCATGAAGCGAAGATATGTGGGCATGCACGGCACCACGCTCATTAAGGTGCGCGACCGGTACGATGGCCCGGTGTTCTTTGAGGGCACTTCCAGCGCAGACGCCGCTCGTGTAGTAGTTGGATCGAAGTGGCCGGCGAGCGATAGGCGCTTCATTGGTCGATCCGCGCGCGATCCTCACGGAACTATGACGCGTACCGCACCAGCACCTCGTCCAGCGGCTTGCGCACCAGGTCGGGCACCTCACAGTTCTCTGCGGGGTAGCCGATAGGGATCAACACAAAGGCCCGTTCGTTGTCGGGCCGTTTGAGCAACTGCGCCAGGAAATTCATCGGGCTGGGCGTGTGCGTCAGCGTGACCAGTCCAGCATTGCGCGCTGCTGCAAGCAGGAAGCCACACGCGATGCCAACGCTCTCTTCCGCATAGTAGTTCTTGCGGCGTGAACCGTCCGGCATCAGCCGGTAAGCTTGCTTGAAAACAACGATCAAACAAGGCGCGACCTCCAGGAACTCCTTGCGCCAATCGGTACCCAAGGGCGCGAGATCCTCCAACCATTCTTTGGGCATGCGACCGTTGTAGCTCTCGCGTTCCTCCTCCTCGGCGGCTTCGCGAATGGCATGCTTCAGCGCGGGATCCGACACCACGCAAAAAGTCCAGGGTTGTTTGTGAGCGCCGCTGGGGGCGGTGCTCGCGGCGCGGATCAGGTTATCGATGATAACATCGTCAACGGGCTCGTTGCTGAAGTGCCGCACGCTGCGGCGACCATCCAACAATCCGAAGAAGTCTTCTGCACGGTGCCTTGCTTCCGTAGGATCCAACCGCTCTGGCTTGTGGGCGATTAACTTCGCGAGGGGTACTTGTTCCATTCCGCCAAGATCGGGATGTACTGATCATCTGCTCACTGGCGGGGTTGATCGTGTCGAAAGAATGATCCCTAAGCGTTGTCGAACCGGTTCCGCTCTTCGGTGCCGTCCACTTGCCGCCGATAGAGCTCGTATTGGGACTTCAGGGTGAAGTGGTCCTTGGATCCGGGCTGGGGCGAGGGGCCAGGAGATGGTCTTCTTTGCCATGCGTTGCGCGCCGAAGCCTGAAGGGCGAAGGCGAGGGTCGATGATAGTCCCGCGTTGGCGTTGTGTTTGCTGAACGCGAAGGCGATGCGCGAGAACCAAAAAGGGGCACCGCTGTGTGTGCCCCTTTCGACTTTCACCGGATACCCACCGATGGCATGGACATCAACAGGCGCAATGTACCGAGCATCCAATTCGCCGTTCCAGACGCGAATGCGATCCATGGGATCCGTGGAGGCTAAACTTGTCCTCTTCCAGGTCGGATCATGTTCACGCTCATCATCGTCGTCTTTGTTCTTGGCTACGCGGCCATCGCATTGGAGCATCCATTGCGGATGAACAAGGCGGCACCCGCGTTGCTCACAGGCATGCTGGTGTGGTCGCTACTGATGGTGGCGAACGAGAGCCTTTTCCCGGCGGGCCATGGGGATGTGGACCATCGCCTTGAAGCCTTGTTCCACCATTTGGGCGAAATCTCGAGCATCCTGTTCTTCCTGCTGGGAGCCATGACGGTGGTGGAGTTGATGGACGCCCACGGGGGCTTCGAGGTGGTGACGGACCGGATCAGTTCGAGGAACAAGCTGGTGCTGTTGTGGGTACTCGGCTTCTTGACATTCTTCCTCTCGGCAGCGCTGGACAACCTGACCACAGCGATCGTGATGGCGGCGCTGCTCCGCAAGCTGATCGGCAAGAAGGAAGACCTGTGGATGTTCGGCGGGGTGGTGATCATTGCCGCCAACGCAGGCGGTGCATGGAGCCCGATCGGGGATGTGACGACGATCATGCTTTGGATCGGTGGGCAGGTGACGACGTGGGGCATCA
>JANNYL010000381.1:0-1439 GCA_031410075.1 Flavobacteriales bacterium | reverse complement strand
CGGCCTACGCGGCGGAAGGGCTGAGCCATTTCATTCGGCACTTCAATTACCAGAACAACCTGATCGGAAGCATCAACCTGATCAACGCGAGCGTGCGCCACAAGGTGAAGTGCTTTGTGTTCACCAGTAGCATAGCGGTGTATGGTTCATTGAAACCACCGATGATCGAGGATATGCATCCCGTTCCGGAGGACCCGTACGGCGTGGCCAAGCTCGCAGTGGAAATGGACTTACACGCTGCCCGGCACATGTTCGGCCTGAATTACGTGGTGTTCCGCCCACACAATGTGTACGGCGAATTCCAGAACATCGGCGATCGATACCGCAATGTGGTGGGCATCTTCATGAACCAGTTGATGCAGGGTATCCCGCTCAGTGTCTTCGGCGATGGTGAACAACAACGGGCCTTCAGCTACATCGGCGACATTGTACCCATCATGGCCCGCTGCGTGGAGGTGAAAGAGGCCTACGGGCAGGTCTTCAACATCGGCGCGGATCAGCCATATACCGTGAAACAGCTGGCAACTGCTGTCATGAAGGCCATGGGCGTTACCGGAAAATTGAACCATGTGGAATCCAGGAACGAAGCCGTGAACGCATGGAGCGACCATAGCAAAGCACACCGCGTTTTCGGATCCGCACCTGGTACTTCTTTGGAGGAAGGCCTGCAGCGTATGGCTGAATGGGCGAAAAAGACCGGAGCCCGCGAGAGCAAGGAGTTCGGGAACATCGAGATCACGGAGAAGCTGCCTTCGTTCTGGGCAAAGAAGTAAGGTCCATTTGATCGTGCCGGTTTTTGATCGGCCGAACTGACAAATGCCAAGGGCAATTCGGCATTCACTTCGTACCCTTGTCACATGTCCTCCTTGGTCACTACCTACCAACTCCTCGATGGTAAGCGTTGCGGTGATGCTCTGCGCGCCGAGATCGCCACTGGCGCTGCGGAAGTAAAAGCCAAGCGGGGCAGGGCACCACACCTAGCGGCTGTGCTAGTGGGTAACGATGGTGCGAGCAAGACCTACGTGGAGAGCAAGGTGAAAGCGTGCGAGAGCGTCGGCTTCCGTAGCTCCCTTATACGCATGCCAGAGAGCACTACGGAAGATGAACTTTTGGTCCGCATAAAGCAGCTCAACAAGGACAAGGAGTTGGACGGGTTCATTGTGCAACTGCCCCTGCCTTCGCACATCGACCCGGAGAAGGTCACGCTGGCGATATCACCTGATAAGGATGTGGACGGTTTCCATCCGGAGAACATCGGCCGAATGGTGCTGGGACTCGATTGCTTCCTGCCAGCCACGCCCAGCGGCATTGTTGAATTGCTTCGTTTCTACCACATCGAAACGGCGGGAAAACATGCGGTCGTCATCGGGCGAAGCCACATCGTTGGCACTCCCATGAGCATTTTGTTGAGCCGCAACGCTTACCCTGGCAATTGCACC
>JANNYL010000380.1:0-4033 GCA_031410075.1 Flavobacteriales bacterium | reverse complement strand
GTCACCAATTTCGTGCAGCATGAACTGGGTCAGCCCCTGCATGCGTTCGATGCTGATAAGCTGGCAGGTAGGCGCATTGTGGTGCGCATGGCTTCGGAGGGCGAGCTTTTTGCCACACTCGATGGAAAAGAACGGAAGCTGAGCAATGCCGATCTCGTTATAGCTGATGCTGAAAAGCCAGTGTGTCTTGCAGGTGTGTTCGGTGGGTCACAAAGTGGCGTGTCCGAAACAACGATCAACGTTTTCCTGGAAAGCGCTTGTTTCGATGCCACCACAGTGCGGCGCACGGCCCGGCGCTTTGGGTTGAACACGGATGCGTCATTCCGCTTTGAGCGAGGCGTTGATCCAGAGATAACCGTTTATGCGCTTAAGCGTGCCGCTCTTTTATTGAAGGAGATCGCAGGGGCCGAAATGGGCTCGGACATTGTGGATCTTCATGCTGTGTCGCGGCAATGGATGTCTGTCCGCCTTTCTTTCGCCCGTGTGAATGCGTTGATCGGAACGTTGATCGATCCGACCGAGATCATCCGTGTGTTGAAGGCGCTCGATTGCAGGGTTGCTTCGCACGATGCGGTTGGTGCCGAGGTGGAAGTGCCGCCATACCGCGTTGATGTGACACGTGAGGCTGATGTGGTAGAGGAGATCATCCGGATCATCGGCTTCGACCGGGTTCCTGTTCCGGAACGCTTGATGATGCCTGCTTTGCAGCGAAGCGAAACGACACTTGACGGGTTACAGCGGCAATTGTCCGTGCATTTGGCGGCCCGTGGATTTCGAGAAGTGATGACACCTTCTCTCGTGAACAGCACCAGGACCTTGGCGCTCAACACAGTAAATGAGAACGAATTGGTGAGGTTGAAAAACCCGTTGAGTGCGGAACTCGATGTGCTGCGACCAAGCATGCTTTTCGGTCTGTTGCAAAGTGCTTCGCACAACATGGCCAGGCAGCAGCGCGATCTTCGGCTGTTCGAAAAAGGAAGGGTGTATTCAGTGGTGGGCGATCGGGTGGTGGAGCAGGATCGGACGGCCATCCTCATTACTGGGCAATGGTCGCTGGAACATTGGCGTGGGAAAAGTCGCGTCACAGAGTTGGCGGATCTGAAAGCGGAGGTGGAACTCCTGCTGGAACGATGCGGTGTTACTGATGTCGAGCAAGTGGTATTGGACCTGCCCCTCTGCTCCTCAGTGTTGGAGGTGCGTAAGAAGGATCAGGTCTTTGTCCGGATCGGTTCGGTACGTTCAGAAGTGCTCAAAGCGTTCAATGTATCGCAGCCGGTTTTCTTCGCTGAGCTGAACGACGCCGCATGGTTTGCAGCGATCGCCAAGCGGAAGATCAAGTATTCAGAAGTCCCCAAATTCCCATCCGTTCGTCGTGACTTGAGCCTGTTGCTTGATGCATCGGTCACCTTCGAGCAGTTGGAAAAGCTTGCTCGCCAAAGTGAGCGTAAACTGCTTCGAACCGTGGACCTGTTCGATGTTTACGAGGGCGACAAACTACCTGGTGGGAAGAAGAGCTATGCGCTCAGCTTCATTCTGCAGGATGCGGATAAAACCCTGACCGACGAGCAGGTTGACAAAGCCATGGGTCGCATCCGGCAGGCCTTCGAGAAAGAGGTGGGCGCTGAGTTGAGGTCTTGATCAGTCGCCCTCAGGAGCGGATCACCCAACGATCGATCGCGGCAAAGGCTGCTTGCCGCCCTTGCACACTTACCAGTCGAGCACCGTCTTCAGGATCGTAGTTCAACAACCATGTCACCAGGATCTCGCGTGCGGCTTCCGGTAATTCATGGATGTCAGCCACGTCCAATGTGATCAGGGATCGGTCCACGGGCAAGGCGATCACTTTATCATCCCGTTCTCCGGCATCGAGCAATTCGACGATACCGATGGGCTCTACTTCCATTACAGTGCCGCTGGGTTGCGCAGTGCACAATACAAAGACATCGAGCGCGTCGCCATCTCCACCTTGCGACTTGTCCATTCTGGTGCCGGGAATAAACCCGTAGTTCGCCGGGTAGGGTAGGAACGCGATCCTTCGCGGTATACCGTTGCGTTGGTCTACCGGAAAGCTGTTCGTGGCAATGTCGTACTGCCGTTTATCACAGGTGCCCGCAGGTATTTCGATCACTGCCCGGATCACACCGGGTCGCACAATAGCAGGAAGTTCTTCGAGGTTCATGGCGGCCCGAAGATGCGGATCACCGGCGTTGCTCTTCAGGGAAAGCGATAATTCACGCTGAATAATCCACCGATCGCCATGTTGCGCCGGCTGATGCCGCTTCCCTCGAAGGCATTACCGAATTGCCCACGCACGGTTGGTTCGAGGCCTACGGAGATGAAGTCCGACAAGCCATAGCGCACGTATGCCCTGGCCTGATAACCGAACATGGTGGTACGATAAGTACGTTGATCGATATCCACATATCCGGTTCCTTCCATATCAGGGATCACGCCCGTGCGAACGGAGAGGAATCCGACGCTCGGTCCACCACGCACACCGAATGTCCACTTGCCAATGGATGTGTGTGCATCCAACAGCAAGGGCAATTCCCAATAGTCCACGCGGTTTACAATGGATCGTGCCTCCCGCAATATGCGTTCCACTTGGGTGGTGTCACGCGTGGTGACCAATTGGTTCACGGTGATCGTTGTCGGTGTGGTTACGTAGTACGAAACGCCTCCGATGATGATGGTGTCCGTGATCACGGGGACCGTTATTTGGATCGGTAGCAATGAATAGTTGACGTTGATCACTTCATCCGTGCGAGCGATCTTTTCGGCACGAAGCTGTTCCTCGTAGCGGGCTCTGTGAAGCCCGATCCCGATGCCAAAGTGTTTCTCGATGGTCATGAATTCCGCACCAAAGCTTGGAGACCATTTTCCTGTTGAAGTTGTGCGCCAGGTCTCCGTGAGTTCGCCGGAGTACGTGCCTGTTGAAAGGAATGTGCCAACCAGAAGACCCACTTCGAAATGGAATTTTTTGCTGTTCACCAGATCCAGCGGTGGCAGAGCATTGGGGGAGAGGGTCGAATCCTGGATCAAGTTGTTCGTTGTTATGCCCTCTGGGGTGGCATTGCTCGTTGTATCGGGTGGTATTTGGGCAGTAGTTGTAGTTGAAGGGCCTGCCTCAATGGTCGGATCCGCATCTGTGGTCGTTCCACTTGTAATGGGTTCATTGCCGGTAGAGATCGTGATCGATGATCCACTCGTTGGATCCATGGCGAACATCTGTGATCCGCTTTCGGACGATGATGATGTGCTGTTTGTTTGGCCGCTGTTCGGGTTATTCGAAATGGCGATAATTGGATCCGGTGAAATAGCGTTGTTGTTCGGAGTAGGCAGGATGTTGTCAGATGCGACACTGTTCTGCACGGTTTGCTCTTTCGGAGCTGGCTGGCCGATCCAACTGGAAGCAGGAGCAATGCTGCCGGAAGTGGTTAGGATCCTTTCGTGTGACTTCGTTGAATGTGCAATGGCAACTGGTGCTTCCTCTACTCGTTTGTCGTTGGTTATTGGTTCAATGGTCTCGTTTTGATCGATCTCCCCTTTGGTATTGACCACAACTTCGGACTTGGGCTGCTCATCATTCGATCCTACAACTTTGGCAGCGGAGCTAGGCACATCCGCACTTGGAGAAGGTTCGTCCTTCCCAAGCCACCATGCCGCAGGAATTGTAACGAGCAATAGGCCAGCAAATACCCACAGCAGTCTTCGACGCTTCTTTTCTCGCGCCCCCAGCAATGCCTCCATCTCCTTCCAATCACCTTGCTGAAAGGTGAATTCGCGCTCTGCCAACTTGCGTCGGGCGAGTTCATCGAAGTTCATGGGGTTGATCATCGTGCAGTGGATCGGATCGTGGTTGTTTCTCCAAGGCTGGCCAGCGCCTTGCGCAGAATACTGCGGGCATGCGATACATGCCATTTCGAGGTGCCTTCACTGATCCCCATCAGTTCAGAGATCTCGGCGTGCGAGTATCCATCGATGGCGAACAGGTTGAAAACGTTTCGGGACATGGTTGGCACTTGCATCAATA
>JANNYL010000379.1:0-11281 GCA_031410075.1 Flavobacteriales bacterium | reverse complement strand
CTGCACCATGATCGGTGCCACGTGATGAATTGCTCTTGATGCGACGGCCAAATTCCGAGAACGTCATTCCAGTCACCCGATCCTCGATCCCCAACAACTGCAGATCATCCTGGAAGGCATGAATGCTGTCGGATAATCCTTTGAGCAGGTCGGCATGCGCACCGAGCAAGTGGTCATTGGTGTTCACTTGTTCAGAGTGCGTATCGAAACCCGTGAGGCTCACCCAGTAAATGCGCGTCTTCAATCCTCCGCATATGAGTTGGGCCACGATCTTCAGCGCGCTAGCGAGCTTCGCCCCTGGCTCCATGCCTGTTGGGTATAGCGTGCTCATATTGCAACCGGGCAAGGCTGCGGCTTGGATCACATTGCCATAGAGATCGGTTTGGCGTTGAACCGTGCGTGCGAAATCCAGTTTCGAGCCTTTGCAGTCCTGTGTGATCGCATCCGTGAAAAGATTACCTGTCAGGTCGAGTGAATCTTCGGTATTGTAGATCGAAGCACCCATGCTCACTCCGGCGTTCTGCAGGCCTATTGAAATTGGCCCACCAATGCGTATCGCGAGCGGATCAGGCATGGTGGAATTCGGGAAGCCCTGCGGATAATTCGGATATTCATAATGCAGATAACGACCAGTCCATCCGCTGTCCAAAAGCTGGTCGCTATTGGCACCTGTTTCCCAGATGTCGGTGCTGCGGAAGTGCGAATAATCGGGGTTCGGGTAGCCCACTCCTTGCACGATGGTGAGTTTGTTGTCGTTCCAGAGGTTTCGAAGCCCGCCTAAGGATGGATGCAATCCGGTAGCACCGTTCAGGCCCGGCAGGTCCAACACTTGGTCCTCGGGGATCAATACGTTGGAACGCACCTGCGAAAGCATCGAATACTGGTCGATTGGGATCACCGTGTTGAGGCCATCGTTGCCCCCGTACAGTTGCACGATCACGAGAACACGGTCTTCGCCTGCCCGATCGAAAACCGGACCCAGGAGCGGGTTGCCGAATCCACGAACCGCGAAACCACCGACAGAGGCCGCTGACAGAGAGCGAATGAATTTGCGACGTTGCATGGTCGTATATTTTCGGTGATCAAAAAAGTTGACGTTCGGCGGCTTGTTGCATGTCACCGACCAGCCAATGCAGAATGTCGGGTACCAATTGGGCCGTCATGTCAGTGGTATTCGGATCGGCCACGTAGGTTGCGTATGCAACGCTCCAATAGTCATCGTTCAGTTGGCCTAGCAACAGGTAATTCTGCTTCAACTGGTTCCTTACTCCTTGCGAAATGGGATTCACAAAAAAGAGTTCAGCGAGTTGATCAATGAGTGCGTTCGGGTCCGTAGGAGTTTGGAGTTGTTGCGTGAAGGCCACGAGATCCACACTGAAGACCAGGTTGGCATTATCGGGGAGCACGGTGTTGCTGGGCGTATCGAAAGTGCCATAAATGATGCCCAACTGGGAATTGTTCCGCGACGGATAGGTGGCCGTATCGAGCCAGAGGTTGTCGTAACTCGGATAGAGGTAGTAGGCGGGCCAACCAGCCACATTGGGAGGGTCGGCGATATTCTGTCCAGCGTAATCGATCAGCCAGTAGACCTGGGTTCGCGTAATGTGCAAGGCCTCGAACAAACTGGGATCCGGGAAAGGCATACCCAGCATGCGCAGGTTGCCTACTACAAGGTCCACAGGGTTCATGATCATGCAACCTCGCACCTGGTCATTGAAGAAATGCTCACTGGTCAAAAGAGCCCTGAGCACAACACGGATCTGATCGGGCGCGGCCACGTTGTCGCGAAAGAGTTCAGCAAGTGGTTCGATCACTTCGGCCTCCGTATCCGCTTGGATCTCACCGTGCACGAAAAAGCGATAGAGCTCGCGGCACATGAATCTCGAACATTGCTCGTTGGCGAGGATCATGTCCAACATCGCGTTCAATTCATTCTCTCCTGCATTGGGACCGGATCCGCCTGCGATCACGGTATTGTTGAAGAACGCGGAGAAAGTTTTATCCGCAGGTGTGTGATTGAAAGGAAAGAAGATCGGTTGTGGTAGAATGGGAATGCCACCGCTCTCTTCCAGAACTGTCCACCCGGTCAGCACGCGAGCTGCGGCTTGCACATCCGCTTCGGTGTAGCCCGAACCTTGGCCGAGGGTGAAGAGTTCCAGCAGTTCGCGCCCGTAATTCTCATCTGGCGCTCCAGCCACATTGAGGTAACCATTGAGGTAATACAGCATCGCTGGCTCCAACGTAACGTCATGTATCAACTGCCGAAAATTGCCGCCGCACTGGGTGCGCAGCAACTGGTTCAATTGGTACATGGCCTCCGAATGGAAGACCACGCCCACTTGGGCAGGCATGTGGTTTTGCCAAAAAAGGGTGAGCTTTTCGCGCAAATTGCGTTGCTGTCCTACGAGCTGCCCAGCCCACCAAGCAGCCCAACTTTCCAACCGGGCTTGTATCACATCCGTATCATCCGGGGGATTTCTTGGCGTGTTCACCCATGTATTACCGAACGCAACATTCGGATCCAACCCGTTCGGGTCACTGTTCGCGTCGGCATATGCCTTTACAGGTGGCAAGGTGTCGTTCGTGAAGGTGAGCAACTCGTCGATGACCTGGTCGAGCGACATTCCCTCAAAATGGGCAAGATCCGCAGTTGTCGCACCGAAGATGGAACGCCGCAGCAGGTGTTGTAGCTCAGGCCTTCCAAACGGGCCGGTGTAGGGTGTGATCGCCATGGTAGTAAGTGCCAGAACACGAAATGTGCCGTGAAGTTGGTGGAAGGACTGTGACTTTACAATGCCCTCGAAGTAAAATCTTCAACCAATTCGACGGAACAACCTGACCTGATCGATGAGCATAGGAACAGGGTCAATGGAAAACCCCGGAGGTGTGCTCCGGGGCTCCCACTTACACCAAAAGAACCAAGCTCCAACTCGGTTTGCCGTTCGGCGAGGCCCAGAGGCTCCTATCCTCCAGCCGTCAAGCCCAACGACACATCAATATTCGGTGGAAGTTCATCAACCTACAATACCCACTTCTGGGTATTTTTCGTGAAGCGGTGGATCCGTTATGGACTGGCGGTGACACCCCGGTCTCCGATCGCACATTTGAGTGCCTGTATGAGGATATCGGAAAATGCCGTAATCTTGTACCCGCAAAGGCATCATTTCCGATGCCCTTGTCCAACACTTTTTTCGATGGCTACTGGTATTGTAAAGTTTTTCAATGAGACCAAAGGATTCGGTTTCATTACGCCCGATGACGGCACCAAGGACGTGTTTGCCCACAAAACAGGTCTGAAGGAACCTATCCGCGAAGGCGACAAGGTTTCCTTTGAAGTGGAACAAAGCCCAAAAGGCTTGAACGCCATTGATGTTCGTCGCGCCTAAGCGAGCTGCAACACACAATGAAAAGCCCCGATCGGTCCGCCGGTCGGGGTTTTGTTTTTAACGACTGCGCGGGTCCACTTGGTTTTCTTTGTTACCCTATACTCACCGCATGAAACTGATCTCCTTCAATGTGAACGGCATCCGGGCAAGCGTGGGCAAGGGATTGCACGACACGCTCCAAAAGCTTTCGGCGGACATCGTCTGCTTCCAAGAGACCAAAGCCACCCCCGAGCAGGTCGCCGAGGCATTGAAAGGTGCGAACGGCTACCATGTGAACGCCTATGGTGCAATGAAGTTGGGTTATAGCGGAACGGCCATTGCCAGCAAAGTGGCCCCGGAGAAGGTGTCCTTTGGCATCGGCATGGCGGGGCATGATGATGAAGGGCGAGTGGTGACGGCCACCTTCAAGGATGTCGTGGTAATTTGCGTATACACCCCGAACAGCGGTGAAGGCATGAAGCGCTTGGACTATCGCGGTGAATGGGACGCGGCCTTCCGGAGTTATGTATCGAAGCTCGCCAAGGGCAAGCTACCGGTGGTCATCACGGGCGACCTCAATGTGGCGCACCAGCCTATGGACATTGCTCGGCCAAAAGCGAATTACAATAAGACCAGTGGTTACACTCAACAGGAGATCGACGGCATGGACGCATTGTTGACCGCAGGGTTCGTTGATAGCTACCGGCACCTCCATCCCGCAGCGGTCAAATACAGCTGGTGGAGCCAACGCTTCGGTGCCCGCGCCAAGAACGTCGGTTGGCGCATCGATTACGTGCTGGTGAGCAAAGGCTTCGAGAAGAAGGTGAAGGATGCATTCATCTTGAACGAGGTGATGGGTAGTGACCATTGTCCTGTAGGGATCGAATGGTGAACCAGAAGGACGAACACCAAAAAAAACCATGAAAACCCTGCTGCGTTTGGAAGAGCTCGCGCAATTCCTGTTCGTGATTATGGTCCTTGTAATGAAAGGGGTGGCCTGGTGGATGTACTTTCTACTGCTCCTTGGACCAGACATTGGAATGGTGGGTTACTTGGTGAACACTCGCGTGGGTGCCATCGGCTACAATTTGACGCACCATAAAGGGCTCGGCATCGTGCTGATGCTGATCGGCCTGGTAGCAGAAGTGGCCAACATGCTTACCAATGTGCAGAGCGGTTTTTTCCTTGTTGGACTGATCATTTATGGACACTCCAGCATGGACCGCATGCTCGGCTATGGGCTCAAGTACAGTGATGATTTCAAGCACACGCATCTAGGTTGGATCGGGAAGAACAAGACGATCGAGCCGTAAGCAGTTGAACCGATCGCGGAGTTCACCAGCCTGAGCAACAACATGCGTATCCTCCTGCTCGACAACTACGATTCCTTCACGTGGAACCTGCAGCACCTGTTGGAACCGTTCGCCCAGGTGGAGATCTTTCGAAACGACTCCATATCCGTTGACGAAGCCGCGAAATTCGATCGCTTGGTGCTTTCTCCTGGACCAGGACTTCCATCAGAAGCAGGGATCATGCCCGAACTGTTGGCTCGTTTGATACCAACGCATCCGATCCTGGGTGTATGCCTCGGAATGCAAGCGATCGTTGAAGCCTGTGGTGGTCAACTGTTCAATCAGGCCAACGTGCAACATGGCGTTTCGGTCAAGTGCGTGGCAGAGCAACCAACGGATCCGCTCTTTGCCGGGATGCCCCCAAGCTTCGATGTGGGGCTCTACCACAGTTGGGCTACCGACCCGAAAACACTTCCTCCTACCCTACGCGTTACAGCACGCAGTGAGGCGGGTATCATCATGGCTGTAAGGCACGAACAATTCAATACGTGCGGCGTGCAGTTCCATCCGGAAAGTGTGATGACACCATTCGGTGAGCGGATCATCGAGAACTGGATCAACACGTGAACGGCTTTCCACCGTAAGGTTGTTGATCATCGTTGGCTCGGTCTTGGTTAGGGCCCGGAACAACCCCGATAGCTTTGCTGTATGATGCGTCACATTCTTATATCGTTGGTCGTTCTGCTCCTTCATGCACTTCCTGTGCAGGCCCAGAACCTGCTACAGCGCAAGTTGAACAACGACACCATGCCCAACCTGGTGCCGAACCCAGGGTTCGAGCTCACCAAGAAGATCCAATGCGCTTGGACACAGAAAGCGCGCAAGTTCAACGACGAGGTAATGATCAGCTGGAACTCACCCACGGAAACAACACCAGACCATTTCACAACCAAATCCGATGCGGACTGTTGGAGCAATCCGGCGAAGAAATCGAAAGGACGAGCCAGCCCGCGTACTGGCGATTGCATGGCTGGCATCAAGGTGTACGGCAAGGGCAACACCCCCACCTATTGGCACGAATACCTCCAGATCGAATTGCCCGAACCGCTGACAGCAGGCAAACACTATGTGGCGGAATTCTTCGCCCTCCACGCGGTGTTCAGCAATTTGGCGAGCAATAACCTGGGTATGTACCTGAGTGGAGTGCCTGTGCGTTCGCGCGATTGCCTGCCGCTCTATTACCCGGCGCAAGTGCGGGAGGAGGATGTGATCGAGGGCGGTTGGCACAAAGTGAGCGGCGTGATCAAGGCCAAGGGTGACGAGCGATACATCATCATCGGCAATTTCTGTACGGACCAGCTAACACGCAACAAGAAGATGCCCGAAGGCGAGCGTGGAGCCTACTACTTCATCGATGATGTGAATGTGCGCCTTGCTCCTGCGAACATGAAAGATTCTGATCCACCGATGGTCTGCATTCCTCCTCCACCGAAGCTACGCGTAGCGGACCACACGAGCACAGCCAAGGTGGCTCTTGTAGAGATGGAGCCTGAGGTGGGCAAGCACATCCGGCTGGACAAGATCTTCTTCGACTTCGATAAAAGCACACTGAAAACCGAAAGCGAGCTGGAACTCAACACAGTTGTCGATCTGCTTACGGACTATCCGTTCATGCGGATCGCGATCGAGGCACATACGGACGACCAAGGCACCGACGACTACAACCAAAAGCTGAGCGACGCCCGCGCCAAAGCGGTGGCAGACTGGTTGATCACCAAGAAAATTGATACTGAACGGATCGAATGGAAAGGCTATGGTGAATCAAAACCACTGGCCGAAGGCACCACGGAAGCTGAGCGTGCGATCAACCGACGTGTTGAGTTCCGAGTTCTGGACCGCTAGTAGCCGATGGCCAAGAAAAAAGGGATCCAGTTTCGTGGATCCCTTTTCTCAGCATGAATTTCAAAAAGGTCAAGCGTGCTGAGGCTGGTCCTTGAGAATACGGCGCGCGATATCCAGAATTCGCGTGTCATCCAACGAGACCACACCACCACCACCACCGCCTTCCAAATGCACACCCATGGGTCTGCCCTCAGGGTGCGAGTACCCGCCGAAATAATTCCAAACCGTTTCAACGTTCAGGTCCAGCTCTTTCGCAATACGATGGATGCTGCCATCGGGTAAGCTGTCCTTAATACCGCGGAGCTCATTGAAGGTGATATTCATGGTCGCTATGGGTTTTGTGTGGAAGTATCCCGAAGGTAATGCCAGACTTTTGAAAATAGTGTCGCTTGGTTGAAAAAAAACCGGAGGTTCGTGCTGCCCCTCGAACAGCGGCATTCCGATCATGCGAGCGCTCCCATTAGCGGTAACAGCGGCATTTGCCCTTTGGCATGGCTCGGTAGGCGCGCAACAATACGACCTGCGCGTATTCAGTGTGGAGGACGGTCTACCAGGGAGCACGGTGAACGCTATCACGCAGGATAGCGAAGGCTTTCTTTGGGTTGTTACCACCAATGGTTACGCCCGTTTCGATGGAAGGCACTTCTCCCAGTTCGTTTCCTTGGAAGAGGTTGGCCTTGTTGCAAAGGAGGCGCTGGACAGGCATTCGAACTCCGTTCAAGAAGCACGTTTGGATCGGGACTTGTTGGGAAAGTCGAGCAAAAAGGCAGCTTCTATCCGTCTGTCGAACGGCGATGATCTGTTCGCCACACGCGAAGGTGTTCTCCTCTATCGCGGCACGCGGCCGACAAAAACCCCGCGCAGGATCCGCTCCCGGAACGGGCTTGGTGATGACGCGGTTCGGTGTCTCTTTCAAGATGCGAGCGGAATTGTGTGGATAGGCACGGAACATAATGGTATCAGTCGCTTGGTGAGTGATGCTGTTACGTGGTTCGACGAGCGGGATGGACTACCTGGTTCAGTGGTTTCGGGTATTTCCTCGAATGCTGAAGGGCTCATCCTGTTCACCACAAGTGATGGAAACGCTGTGCTCGACACGAGCTTCAACATTAGCCAAAACCGGGTTAAAGGCACTGATGCTGGAGGATCGGAACAAGGGGAAACGAATTCGCGGATCCTTCTTGCCAACGGGCATTTCTGGTCTGCAACAGACCATGGCGTTTTCGATCATTCATCCGAAGGCTACACTATCCGAGTAGGCCGCGATACGATCGAAGCAACTGCCATGGCCATCGCCGGGGATTCAGTGCTTATTGGAACGCACGCAGGTCTGTTCAAGGCTCCAATTGACAATAGCTGCGCAAATTGGACACCTGCCTTCGCAGCAGGAAATGAAGACATCACATGCCTCGTTCACGATCTGGCTGGCAACATATGGATGGGCACATCGAGCAAAGGCATTGTTAGATACAACAAGAACGGTACCCAACGTTGGACAACCATCGAAGGCCTCGCAAGCGATCACATCCGCCTGCTGCTGCTCGATGCGTACCAGAACCTTTGGGTGGGAACAGACCGCGGGTTCAACCTGATGGAATTGGACGAATTGCAGGAGCAAGTGCTCAATATCCGGTATTACGGCATCGCCGATGGCTTCCCTGGTATCGAAGCCATGCCAAATGCCTGCATGCTGGATGTGGACAGTTCACTCTGGTTCGGTACAACTCGAGGCGCGATCCACTTCGATCCGCGCCGCATTCTCGAAGATCCCGTTGCGCCGCGAACACGCATTACAGACCTTGCTGTTTTCTTCGAGCATCCCGACCTACGGCCTTGGTGCGATTCGCTGGATCCAGAGGGATTGCCAGATGGCCTCCGTCTTCCATACGATCAGAACCACCTCACCTTCACCTTTACCGGCCTATCGCTCGCTTACCCGGAAAAAGTCCGCTTTCAATACAAGCTGGAAGGCCGCGATGCGGATTGGTCTCCGATCACCTCTGATGATCGCGTAACCATGAGCGGGCTCGAGCCTGGCACATACACGTTCCTGGTAAAAGCACGCAATGGAAGCGGCGTGTGGAATGATGAACCTGCCCGATTCACCTTCGCGATCACACCGCCGTATTGGGAGACAACGCCTTTCCGCATCACCGGTGGTGCTGCGCTGCTCTTGTCCTTCTTCGGCTTACAATACCTGCGTGACCGACGATCACGAAAAACACGCGAACGTTTGGAACGAATGGTCACGGTGCGCACCCAGGAACTTTCCGATGAGAAGCACCGCAGCGACACCCTCTTGCTGAACATCCTGCCCGAAACAACAGCGGCGGAACTGAAAGAGAACGGCACCGCCCAAGCTCGCAGCTACGCGGAATGCACGGTACTCTTCAGCGACTTCCAAGGCTTCACCATGCTGAGCGAGCAGCTGGAAGCGACCGGGATCGTTACGGAATTAGATCGCTTTTTCCGTGCCTTCGATCGCATAACCGACAAATACGGCACCGAGAAGATCAAGACCATTGGCGATGCGTACATGTGTGCCAGTGGTGTGCCGAACCCTTCACGGACGCACGGTTTGGACGCTGTGTTGATGGCCCTGGAAATGCTGAGTGTTGTGGACGCGATCAACGCGCAACGCGAGCGCGAGGGTCATCCTGCCTGGCCGATCCGCATTGGTTTGAACAGTGGACCACTGATCGCAGGCGTGGTGGGTGAAAAGAAATTCGCCTATGACATTTGGGGTGATACCGTGAACCTTGCGAGCCGCATGGAAAGCAGTGGCGCCCCTGGTCGCGTGAACGTGACCAGTGCTGTACTCGCACAAGTGGAACGATTCGTTGAATATGAATCAAGAGGCAAGGTGAACCTGAAAGGAAAAGGCGATGTGGAATGTTGGTTCGTGGACCGTCTGCGGCCAGAGTTCAGTTCGGACGAGCGAGGACGTACCGCCAATGCCATGTTGATGGAGCTCCGCAGCGCCCAACAGAAAGCATGAACAGTGCAGGGCCATTGAACAACGGCGTTTCGAGGAACGACCTGATCGTCGTTGTCATCGGTGCGATGCTCATTCTGGGTCCGGCTTTGGTCAACGGATTTCCGTTCGTGTACCCTGATACTGGAACCTATTTGGACAGTGCCTTCCGCGGTGCTGTTCCGGTGGACAGGCCTTGTTGGTATGGCCTCTTCATGCGGATCTCGAGTTTCGGTGGGAATACCTTTTGGGGCATCATCATTGGTCAGGCGTTGCTGTGTTCGCTCTACATCCGTAGAACGGTGGCTGTGCTGGTCGCGCTACATGCAGCAGCTTTTGCGCTCGCGATCATGGTATTGCTCTCGTTGTTTTCCAGCGTCGGCTGGTATGCCGGACAATTGATGCCGGACATCTTCACCGGCATCGGTATCCTGGCCATGTTCCATCTCCTTTCCGGTCACGGATCGAAATGGATACGGCTGGCAGATGCTGCCGTGATCGTGTTTTCCTGCTGGGTGCACTTGTCCAATTTGCTGATCCTTCCCTTGAGCGGTTGCCTTCTGCTGACCCTGAGGTCCGGCACCATCAAGAAACTCCGTGAGCAACGGTGGGCATTACTGATTGTCGCGACCATTGCCTCGTGGGCCGGGCTCGCATTGGTTAATCGTATTGTCGATAAGGAGTTCTACATCTCCCGTGGTGGACAAGCGTTCATGATCGCCCACTTGCTGGACAGCGGGATATTGCCAGCATGGATGGACGAGCACTGCCCTGAAGGTGGTTATCGCATCTGTGCCTATCGGGATCGTTTACCATCATCTGGCAATGATCTTCTCTGGACCCAGCCCATCAGCCCAATGCATCTCGAAGGTGGTTGGTTGGCAACAAAACCGGAGTATGACCGCATCATAAGAAGCGCTTTGCTGGATCCGAAGTATGCCCTCTGGTATGCGAAGACCGGAGTTCGATCCACCATGGAACTGATCGGAAAACGGACGATCTGCCGCGGTTTGATCAACACGGATTACCGCAGGCCGACAAGTCCTCCGTACACCATGATCGAGGGCACCATACGTTCCAGCCTACCCGACTATCTCTCTTCCATGCAGAACGGAGGACGGGGCGAACTGAACATGTTGATCGCGGACGATCTGTACAAGTGGTTCATGACCGTAATTCTCGTAGCCTGTGTGGTGTTGATCATTCTCCCGCGCAGGATATCAAAAGGAGCATTTGTGCGCACCGATCTCACTTTCGCGATCGGTGCTCTCTTGATCGACGCGTTCGTATGCGCCAACCTGAGCACCACCGAGGACCGCTACTTGTCGCGCACCACGTGGATACTCCCGCTCTTCTTTCTTATTTCGCTCATCCAGCTCTGGTCTGCGAGAAAGGACAAGCGCAGCAGCGATCTCGCAAGTATCAACTCAACCCACTGATCACCCCGTTCGCATCGATGTCCATGCCTTCTGCGGCGGGGATCTCCGGCAATCCCGGCATGCGCATGATCTCGCCGCAGATGGGCACCACGAAACCCGCACCCGCACTGATCTCGATATCGCGCACGGTGATGCGGAATCCGGTGGGCGCTGCGCGAAGCGCTTTGTCATCGCTGAAGCTGTATTGCGTCTTCGCCATGCAGATGGGCACGCCGTCGAGGCCGAGCTTGCTAATGCGGCGCAGCGCGGTCTCGGCATCACCGCTGTAGTCCACACCATCGGCGCGGTAGATCTCCTTGGCGATGGTCT
>JANNYL010000378.1:0-2947 GCA_031410075.1 Flavobacteriales bacterium | reverse complement strand
GCGAAGGGAACTTCTTATAGTCGCGGCGATCAGCGAAGTTCCATTTCACGAAGCGGCTAAGAGTGCAACCGCCGGCTAGTAGAGCGATCACCGCGATCAAGCAGAACTGGGAAGTGCGCATGGATCTGGATCAAACGGCCACATTGTGCTCGCGCAAGGCCTCGTTCAACGACGTCTTCTTGTCGGTGCTCTCTTTACGCTGGCCAATGATCAGTGCGCAGGGGACACCGTATTCACCCGCAGGGAATTTCTTCGGAACGGACCCCGGAATGACCACTGAGCGCGGCGGAACGTAGCCTTTCATCTCCTTGGGCTCCGGTCCCGTCACATCGATGATGCGTGTGCTGGCCGTAAGCACAACGTTCGCGCCGAGCACCGCCTCTTTGCCCACACGCACGCCTTCCACAACGATAGCACGTGAACCGATGAACGCACCGTCTTCGATGATCACCGGTGCGGCCTGCACAGGTTCCAGCACACCGCCGATGCCTACGCCACCGCTCAGGTGAACGCCCTTGCCGATCTGCGCGCAGCTGCCCACCGTAGCCCAAGTGTCCACCATGGTGTCGCTGTCCACGTAGGCACCGATGTTCACGTAGCTGGGCATCAGGATCACGCCACGTGCGAGGAAGGCCCCGTATCGCGCTACTGCATGAGGCACCACCCGCACACCGAGCTGTGCGTAGCCGTGCTTCAGTTTCATCTTGTCGTGGAACTCGAAAGGCCCGAGCTCGATGGTGTGCATCTGCCGGATCGGGAAGTACATGATCACGGCTTTTTTCACCCAGTCGTTCACCTTCCACCCATCGCCAACAGGTTCGGCCACGCGGATCTCGCCCCGATCCAACTTCTCGATCACCGTTTCAATATGGCTCACAACATCCGCATCGCGGAGCAAATTGCGATCCTCCCAAGCCAATTCGATCATCTCATGCATAAGGGCAAAGGTGCCTATCCGGATCAGATATTCGGCCGATCATTCAATACGGATCCCTCACATCGCGAGCTTTGCATTCCATTTTCTGATCCCTGGCCGAAACTCCAAAGTCATTACCCGACCTTCACATCCATGCGTGTTCTCGCCATCGATTTCGGCCTCAAACGAACTGGCTTGGCGGTAACGGATCCCCTGCGCATCATTGCCAGCGCGCTGGAAACCGTTGAAACCAAGGCCCTGATCGACTACCTGAAGAAATATGTGGCGAAGGAGCAAGTGGACGGCTTCGTTGTTGGCCTTCCAGTGAATTTGAACGGTACGGCCACAGATGCAACGCCACATGTTCAGGCATTCATCAAGGAGTTGAAAAGGCACTTGCCAAACCACTGGGTAGAAACCGTTGACGAACGCTTCAGCAGCACAATGGCCAAGCAGACCCTGCTCGAAAGTGGTGCCGGAAAGATGAACCGCCGCGACAAAGGCACCCTTGATCGGATCAGCGCCACCATCTTGTTGCAGGGGTGGCTTCAGCAACAGGATCAGCGTAGGTAGTCCGGACCCCCGGCCGTGATATATGAAGAGCCGGGGTATTTTCGCGCCCCGAAACCACCATGATACTTCCAATAAGAGCTTTTGGCGACCCGGTTCTGAAGAAAGTCGCTACCGATATTTCCAAGGGTCATCCTGGTTTGGAGCAGTTGATCTCGGACATGTTCGAGACGATGTACGCCGCCAGCGGTGTTGGTTTGGCCGCACCACAGGTAGGCCAGAGCATTCGCCTTTTCATTGTGGATGCTTCTCCTTTTGCTGAAGATGAGAATGGCAAGCCCACCGAAGACGTTCACCTGAAGGACTTCAAAAGGATCTTCATCAACCCGTATATCGTGGAAGAGGAGGGCGACGAATGGCCTTTCGAAGAGGGGTGTTTGAGCATTCCCGGGATCCGTGAAGAGGTAGAACGTCAGCCGAAGATCGTGTTGCAATACCTGGATGAGAATTTCAAGGAGCACGAGGAGGAATTCGATGGATTCGCCGCACGTGTGATCCAGCACGAACACGATCACTTGGACGGTATCCTGTTCACCGATCATTTGCCCCCGTTTCGGAAGCGCATGTTGAAAGGCAAATTGCGTGACATCAGCATAGGCAAAACGGACGCGAAGTACAATATGCGATTCACTCCACAGAAATAAACAGCACCATGCACAAGTTCCTTTTTTGTACCCGCCGTTCTGTTGGCCTATTGGCGTTGCCAGCGTTCGCGATCATCACAGTGATAACCTCGTGTGGGGGCGGGTCCAATGCCAAGACCGCTTCAAGTATGGATTCAACACAGGGGAAATTGTTCGAGGCGCGCACCCGGATCCGTGCGCAAGAGGACAGCCTGTTCACAAAGAGCGTGTTCGATCGCAGGGGTGCGATGTCCCTTGAAGATGTTTATCTGGCTTACGCCAAAACGAATCCGTTGGACTCATTAACACCGGAATATCTCTTCCGGGCAGCGGGAGTTGCGCGCACGTTGGGCGAGCCGAAGAAGACGCTTGAGCTTTACGATCGCATCATCAAGGACTATTCAAGCTGGAAGCGTATCGCAGACACTTATTATTTGCGGGCGTTCACGATCGACAATGACCTTGGCCAGAAGGGCGAGGCGAAAACCGCGTACGAAGAAGTGATCAACCGCTTCCCGGATCACAAGTTCGCTGCGGATGCGAAGCAGATGATCGAGAACCTGCAATACACGGACGCGCAATTGATCGAGAAATTCGAGATGATGAACGCGGAAGCCGAGAAAGCCGAAGCGGCGAAGGGCAAATAGTAAAGGCTGCGCTACTGCGCCTCCGCGTGCAAAGCACCCATCAAGCGCACTTGGCCCTGCGCGACAATGCCGAACACCTTGCCCGTAAAGTGATAACCGACGAAGGGGGTGTTCTTCGATAGGCTAACGATGTCCTCTTCCGTGAAGGTCCACTCATGCTCTGGTGAGAACATGGTGATCTCGGCCTCGGC
>JANNYL010000377.1:0-2169 GCA_031410075.1 Flavobacteriales bacterium | reverse complement strand
GTTCGCGACGTACCGCTTCAAGCCAAGACCGACTGTTGGATAGACCGAGGGACGTTGCTCCCAGGTGTGTATAGTGCGGTCCATATGACCTTGAACAGCGGAACCATCGTTCATCTTGGACGCGTCGTGATACAATAACGTATTCTCGGTTTCTTCGGAAAGGCGATCCTCTCGGATCGCCTTTCTGCTTTCAACTTGCTCGGTTGAATGGGAATCCCGTATTTTTCATCCGGACCATCGAATGAAACGTTCGCTTCTCGATCCGTTCTTTTTGTTGACGAGCGCGACGCTTTTCGTTTCGCTCGGCTCGTTTGCGCAGCCGTGCAACATCGGCTATACGTTCACAGCGTCTCCCTTGCCTGTTGGTGGTCAGTATGCCGAAGGTCAGACGGTCACCTTTTGTTACACGCTTACCAATTGGAACACCACCAACATCAACTGGTTCCATGGCATGGTGCCCACCTTTGGTGCAGGTTGGGACCTGAGCACATTGGTACCCGGCACACCGCCCCCCGCGTGCGGCGGTGGTGCGGGAACATGGGGGTGGTTCCCGATCTGCGACGGCATATCCGCAAGCGCACTTCCGCCCGTAGGCCCAGGCTTCTTCTTCGATCTGGACAACAATGGCATACCCGGCGACAACTTCGGTGATCTCTGTGTTGGTCCTTGGCAGTTCTGCTTCACGATCAGCGTGGCCTCTGGAATGAACTTCGTTTTCGGTGCTGATCTCAGTGTTTCTGTTGACACTTTCGGTGATAGTGAAACAGGCTCTTGGGGGAGCCTGGGATGTGATGGGGATGCTATAAACACGATAACCGCTACAGCTGGCTGCCAAGCTGCGGATGCGGGTATTGACGGCGTTCTCTCTATCTGTTCCGACGCCGCCCCTGCGGATCTTTTCACGTTGCTTGGCGGCTCGCCAGATGCTGGCGGCACATGGACCGAACCGGGAGGATCAACAGTCGCTGCGCTGCTTGATCCTTCTACATCCGCGAGTGGTAATTATTCGTACACCTTGCTTCCTTCCGGAGCTTGCCCCGGTGATGTTTCGATCGTAGCCGTAGTGATCTCAACGCCCGTTAACGCTGGGCAGGACGTGTTGATCAACATCTGCGATGCATCTCCTGTCACCAACCTCTTCACACTGATCACTGGAGCTACGATCGGGGGCACGTGGAGCGCTCCGGGTGGAGGTGTCTTTAGCGGAAACTACGATCCAGCGCTGAACGTTTCGGGGATCTATATCTATTCATTGCCTGCCGCAGGTGCTTGCCCTGCGGATCAATCCATGGTGACCGTGAACGAGATCGCCACACCGAACGCAGGTGCTGATGGTGCGGTCGCTCTTTGTTCATCAAATGCGCCTGTGGATCTCTTTGCCTTGATCGTTGGCGCTCAGCCTGGAGGGACATGGACTGCGCCAGGCGGTGCGATAAATAATGGAACCGTACAACCTTCGGGCGATCCTTCAGGGATCTATGTGTACACGATCAATGCGATAGCGCCTTGTGTAACTGACCAGTCGCAGGTTACCGTTACCATAAACCAAGCAGCCAACGCGGGTGCCGATTCGCCGACCACGTTGTGCGATCTGAGCCCACCAACGGACCTCTTACTATTCCTCGTTGGAGCGGATCCCGGTGGCACGTGGACAGCGCCAGGTGGCGGTGCATTCAGCGGCACTTACGACCCTTCGGCGGATGCACCCGGTGCCTTCACCTACACGGTTAACGCAACGGCCCCCTGTATAGCCGACCAAGCCATTGTATCCGTGAACGAGAACAGCACACCGGATGCTGGGATCGACGGTGCGATCACCTTGTGCAACACCTCCAACACCATCGATCTGTTGACCCTATTGGTTGGTGCCCAGTCCGGAGGAACATGGACCGCACCCAGTGGGGTAGCATCCAGCGGCTCTGTGGACCCCGCCGTGGACCAGGCAGGAACGTATGTGTACACCATTGCTGCAATAGCACCATGTACGGGCGATGCAGCTACGGTTGATGTGTTGATCAACCCAGCGGTCAATGCCGGAAATGATGCGGTCGTGAACCTATGCGATCAAAGCGCGGCAACAGCTCTCTACCCCAGTCTTGGCGCTGCTGATGTTGGGGGAACTTGGACCGCACCCGGTGGTGTGCTCTTTAGTGGCACCTATGATCCCGT
>JANNYL010000376.1:0-9704 GCA_031410075.1 Flavobacteriales bacterium | reverse complement strand
GTTCGAACAACCGGATCTCTAACCTCTTAGCGCCTGCTTACCTCATTTTGGCCGTTGGTCTTGATTACCGCCCGAACGACAACTTCTCGGTCTTCATTTCGCCAGCAGCCATGAAGTTGACCCTGGTGAACGACAAGACATTGTTCGGAGGAAGCACGGATAAAGACCTGCGCGTGTTCGGCGTGAAGAACGGTAGTACCACGGAGGTGGAAATTGGGGGGTACCTGCGCGCTCAATACAAGAAGGATCTCGCGAAGAACTTCACCTTCCTGACACGTGGTGATCTGTTCAGCAACTATTTGCGAAATCCACAGAATGTCGACGTTACCTGGGAGACATTATGGACACTGAAGATCACAGACTGGTTCGCAGCATCGTTCAATACGCTGTTATTATACGATCACGACATCGATGTGCCCAAATTGAAGGATGTTGATGGTGTGAAAGTGCCATATGCTGGACCCGGAACCCAGTTCAAGCAAACACTCGGAATTGGCTTGACCTGGAAGCTCTGACCAGTCACTTGACCATTGAAGTCACAACCCCGACACATCGTGTCGGGGTTGTTTGTTTTTCAGCGGTAGCGCCACTCGCCGTGAATGGGCTGGAAGTAGCCGTAAAGCACAGGATCCCCTTGCCGCACGCGAACGCTGAGTGAACTGATCGACACTTTCTTCTGGCCCGGATTGTAGAGGTATGCTTTCAGTCGGAGCCCTTTGCCGTGGCCAGGAAGATCAGCCAGTTTTACGGCCGTGATCAACGCTGAACGATCCTTTGTATGCGGCAGTTGGAGAAGCCCTGAAGCACGATAGAAAACCGTGCTGTCCTCATTTTTCAATTCTGCAACAAGTCGTAGGTCACACGAAGGTTCCGAACGTTCCACGTCCGCTCGAACTTCTATTACATCGTTGTCGGTCTTCGCTAATTCGCTCACTGGTTTTTCGAACAGCGCGCCGTATTCGTGTCCTGTGAAATCCCATCGTTCCAGCGCGAGAAATGGAGCGTTGGCGGGATCGGAAACCAGTTTGATGGAACTATCGATCACCCAATCTTCGCCGCCAATGGCTTGCGGAGTTCTCAGTCCTTTCAGGTCAGTGTCATCTATTCGGTTTCTCGGAGGACTTGATCGGAACAGAAATGTTTGCCCATCGTTCCTATCGATGCGTTGCACGAGGAACGGGAATCGCGCTTGCACCTTGGCCACGTTCTCGGGCTGGGCATGGGTGGTTTGGCCATAGAAACAACTGCTCACTTCGGTGGCGGCCAAGAGGCTGTCCAAGGTGCCGAGTGGCTGCGTTCTCAGATTGATATATGGAGCTTGCGATGGATTTACGCACCATAGCTTCCGATAGAATCCCATGACTTCTTGCGGGAGGTCGACAATGGCGAGTGCCCCATTTTCTTCCGCATCCATGGTTCCTTGCACGATGTCCTCATACTTGCTGGTACTGACCATCTCAAAATGCCTGCGTTCTGTTGCCAGCGTCCAGGTTGCGATCGTCGCACAAATGCCCGCAACGACAATTCCGTGCTTCGGAGCCAAATGACGCAGCCCGGCAAGGATCCCCATGAGCAGATACGGGAACGAGAAAAGAACAACGCTGTATTGCAGTACGGGTGATCTGAAGACCGAGTACGCATAGCCGATCACCAGTGGCAGTAGACCCCATACGAACGTGATCACCAGAACAGGAGCGGAAGTGCCCCCCTTTTCCTTGATGCGCAAGTAGAGCGAACCGCAACAAAGCATCAATAGCACCAAGGCAAACAAGGCTGAACAATGGGCGATCCACCACACATAGTCCAAGACCCATTCCGGACCTGGCGATGTAAGCCATTCGTCCAAGCCTTTCATACCCAGTTGCGCGAAGAAGAGCGGAATGTTCGGTGCATAGCCCATGACCATGATCCCACATGCGATCAAATAGGCTCTGCGTTGTTCCGCACTGATCAAGAACAGCCCGGTAATGCACATGAACGCGGCGAGCATCAACGAGAAGTGATGCGTGTACGCACTGAGAACTGCCGAAATACCCAGCCCAAGGAGATGTTTTCGCCGCCCGTTCCCGATGAAACGTGTAAGCTGATCAGCCAGCAGCGCTGTTGTGAAAAAGCCCATCGCGTAGGGTCGAGCGATCTGCCCGTACATCACCGTGTACTGCATGGAGGCCATCAACGCAGTACCGATCAGCGCTACTGTGCCGCTCGTCCAGGCATGCATCACGCGGTACAAAAAGAACAAGGCGAGAACGGACATCAAGATGAACGGTGCTTTCACCGCACCATCTCCGAAGCCGAACAGTTGCGTCCAACACCACAGGAAGGCATGCGTGCCCGGTGGATGGGTATCTACACCGACGACTCCTTTGGAGATCGCTTCGGAGAGCGTTGAATAGTCCACACGCACCAATGCGCTGATCTCATCGTGCGTATAAGGGTTGCTCGGAAAACCCCAACAGCGAAGCACCAGAGCCATGATCAGGAAACAGGCCAGCGCCATCTTCTCAGCAAACGAACCCGGAAGGAATGATCCGGTATCCGATCCGAGCTGATCCCGCCACTTGGTTCTAACCATGTTCACGAGCCAGATCGCGTTGCACGTCTTTTTCTTTGAGGCTATCGCGTTTGTCGTAGGTCTTCTTTCCCTTGGCAAGCGCAATGTCAACCTTGGCCAATCCTTTTTTACTGAAGAAGACACGCACGGGCACGATGGTCATGCCTTGGTCTTTCAGTTTGCGCTGAAGTTTCTTCAGCTCTGTTCGATGCAATAGAAGTTTGCGGTCGCGCTTAGGCTCGTGGGCATAGTGTCTCGCTTTCTCGAAAGGCTGAATAGTCATGTTGCGAAGCACGAGTTCATCCCCAGCGAAGGTGCAAAAAGCATCCGTGATGTTCGCGTCGCCCAAGCGCAGACTTTTCACTTCACTCCCAACCAGCTGTATACCGCATTCATAGGTCTCCAAAAAGAAGTACTCGAACGCGGCACGCCGGTTCTTCACTTCGGGCATTACGGGTGCGGTCATTACAACATCCCTGTTGATGGGAAAGGCGAAGATGCGTTGTATGTCACCAAATTCGCTCTTAACGCACGATCAGCACGGGTACTTTCACTCTATGCCGCACCGCATCCACTGTAGCCCCGAAGACGAGGTCCTTGATTCCTCGATGGCCGTGGCCACCCATCACCAATAAGTCGCACTGGCTGGTGTTCACGATGGCAGCGATCGCTCGCACCGGATGGCCATGACCGGTGCGGCTCCACGCGCGGTAGCCCAGTTCCTTCAGGCGCTCCACATAGTGCTTCAGGTTCTCGGCGTCACGCTGGGTTTCATGGTCCTCGCTCAGTTCGCCCGCATAGCGGGCCGCTGCTGATTCGGTGATGTGGATGAGCACGTACTCGGCCTCCTTTCCGCCTTGTGCCACGGCCGCATCGATGCTGCGCTGGTCCACCTTGCTGAAATCCACCGCCACGCAAATGCGCGTGAAGTCTTGTCTGGCTGGCGGTTTCAATTCAGCCACTCGGTCATGCAAGTGTTCCTTCGCCTTCCGGCGTGGTTTGATGAAGGGCTTGAACGTGATGTAGAGCAACAGCGCGAACGCGGCCGCGATAACAGGCACCACCGTGAACCAGAGCCAGATGCCGTCCGGTCCCAACGCATCGAGCCACTCGCCGATCTGCTGCACGACCAGCCGCGCGTTCAGCACCACGATGATGGTAGCCGTGATCCAAGCCAGTGCCCCCACCCACGGCTTGATCACATGCTCCCCCATGCGTTGCTTGTCGCTGGTAAAGTGGATCAAGGGGATCACAGCGAAGCCCAGTTGCAAGCTCAGCACCACTTGGCTTAGAACGAGCAATTCGCCCAGCGACCCTTCGCCGAACCACACGATGCACACGACCGCCGGCAGGATCGCGATCATGCGGGTGACCAACCGCCGCAACCACGGACTGATACGGAGATCGAGGTAGCCTTCCATCACGATCTGCCCCGCAAGGGTGCCCGTGATCGTGCTGCTTTGCCCGCTGCCGATCAGTGCTATGGCGAAGAGGGCAGGGGCGAGGTTGCCGAAGAGTTCACGGAGCAGACCGTGCGCTTGGTCGATCTCGGCCACGTCCGTGTGCCCCGTGCGGTGGAAGGCAGCCGCTGCCAGCACCAGGATCGCCGCGTTCACCAGGAAGGCGATGTTCAACGCGATCGTGGTGTCGAAAAAGTTGAAGCGGATGGCGTCGCGGATGCCTTTCATGTCGCGCCCGTGCTTGCGGGTTTGCACCAGCGACGAATGCAGGTAGAGGTTGTGCGGCATCACCGTTGCGCCTATGATGCCGATGGCGATGTACAGCGCGTTGCCATGCAGCGCCGACGGGATGAAGCCGGGGAGCAGTTCCTGGAAGTGAGGCTGAACGATGAACATCTCCGCCAGGAACGACAGCCCGATCATGCTCACGAGGGAGATAATGAAGATCTCCAGCACGCGCATGCCCCGGTGCATCAGGAAGAGGATGATGAGCGCGTCCGCGGCGGTGATCAGCACGCCGGTGAGCAAGGGCAGATCGAACAGCAGGTTCAAGCCGATGGCCATGCCGATCACTTCCGCCAAGTCGCATGCCGCGATCGCGATCTCCGCCAGGATGTAAAGCGGAATATTCACCCAGGGTGGATAGGTGTGCCGCGAGGCTTGCGCGAGATCGAGCCCCCGCACGATGCCCAAACGTGCACTGAGGCTCTGCAGCAGCAGGGCCATCAGGTTGCTCATCAGAAGCACCCAGAGCAGCTTGTAGCCGAATGCGCTGCCGCCGGCGATGTCCGTGGCCCAGTTCCCCGGGTCCATATAGCCCACGCTCACCAAGTAGGCCGGGCCGATGAAGGCCATCAATCGGCGCCAGCCTTTGGCAACCGGCACAGCTACGGAGCCATGCACTTCGCTCAACGACTTGTGTTCGCGCTTCTCCATGATCAGGCGTTCTCCACTTGCAGGTGATGGCTCACGTCCTTGCTCAGGCTGAAGGCCGAACCACGCTGCGGTTTGATGTCCATGCTGCCATCGAACGCATGTACGTCCTGTACGGACAGGGTTGTGCCGATGCGCAGTCCTTTCGCGTCGAGTAGGCGCAGCAATCCGTCGGTGGTCTCGCTCACTGCCGCGATGCGCACGCTTTCGCCGGGCTTGCAGGTGTTCAGGCGCTTGGTCTTGCGGGTGCGCAATTTGCCATGCTTGTCCGGTATGGGATCCCCGTGCGGGTCGAAATGCGGATGGCCCAGGTACTCGTCCAGTTTGTCGATGAGCTTGTCGTTGGCCACATGCTCCATCTGCTCGGCCACCTCATGCACTTCATCCCAACCGAAGCCGAGGCGTTCCACGAGGAAGGTCTCCCACAAGCGATGCCTGCGTACGAGCTGCAGGGCGATGGCCCGCCCCTTGGAAGTGAGCTTCGCGCCGTAGTAGGGTTCGTGCTTCAGCAGGTTCTTGCCACTGAGCTTCTTCAACATGTCAGTGACGCTGCTGGCCTTGGTGCGCAAGCGTTCCGCGATGTCCTTCGTGAACGCGCTCTCGCCCTCTTGGAGCAGGGCGTACACGGCCTTGATGTGGTCTTCTTCGCTGCGGGTCAGCATAATGATCGTCGGCGAAAGTAGAAAATATATTAGGTGAGCCTAAACAATTATCTACATTCGCCGCACAATGAGGGTGTGGTCGTTCTTGCTGTTCGCGCTGTTGCTTTCGGCCTGTTCCAAGCTGGAGCCCGCCGCTCCCGCTGATGATGAGCTGCTCGATGGCCCGGTGGAAGGATTGACAGGCGAAGAACTCGCCCGCTTCCTGCGAGGTGATGTGGCGTTCAATGATGATGTGTTCCATGCGGGCAACGGGCTGGGGCCGCTGTTCGTGGCCACGCGGTGCGGCAGTTGCCACGCGGGAGATGGGCCAGGGCATCCGTTCACTACCCTCACCCGTTTCGGACAGAGCGATGCCAGTGGCAACAAGTATCTCGATCAAGGTGGTCCTCAGTTGCAGGAACGTGCCGTACCGGGCGTTCAGCCGGAGATGGTCCCCACAGGTGCGCCTTCCGCCAAGTTCCTTCCGCCGTTGAATACCGGGCTGGGCTTCCTTGATGCTGTGAGCGATGCGGATATCCTCGCGTGGGCCGATGAGAACGATGCCGACGGTGACGGGATCAGTGGACGACCGAACCGAGTTTACCACAAACCATACAGTCCGCTCCGTCCGAACACCGTTGAACAGGATGGCCTGGTGATCGGCCGATTCGGGCGCAAGGCCGCTGCGTACGACCTGCTTCAGCAGACCGCGCAAGCCTACAATCAGGACATCGGTGTGGTCAGCCTCTTCGAAGCGATCGATCCGTACACGCACGAGGAACAGGATCCCGAGATCGCGACGAGCACGGTGCATGACGTCGTGTTCTACCTGCGCACCCTGAAGGCCCCGATCCAACGCGATGCGAACGATCCGGACGTGATCGCCGGTGCGCAGGTGTTCCAAGCCATCGGATGCGGGAAATGCCATCGTGCGGAGTTCACCACCGGACAAAGTGCGATCCCGGCGCTGGCCAACAAGTCGTTCAGGCCTTACACCGATCTGCTGCTCCACGACATGGGGCCCGGACTCGATGACGGCTACACCGAAGGCACGGCACAACCGGCCGAGTGGCGCACACCCGCGCTCTGGGGCCTGGGCCTGTTCCCCGATAGTCAAGGCGGCAGCTACTTCCTGATCCACGATGGTCGCGCGCACAGCATCGAAGAGGCGATCGGGATGCACGGCGGAGAAGGACAGATCGCTCGTGATGCGTTCAATGCCCTGTCCTCGGAAGGTCGCGCGAACGTGATGAGCTTCCTCCAAAGCCTTTGATATGGACCGCAGGACCTTCCTCCACCAGGGCTGTCTGGCTTGCGCAGCGGCCATCGCCGCACCCGCTTTGCTCTCCTCTTGCGCGGGATCACAGCCCATCATGGGTGCCGTGGAGGGCGATGACCTCGTGCTGCCCGCAGGTTCGTTCACGAACAAGGATGGAAGCCCGAAGAAGTTCGTCGTGGCTTCGCACGCCCAGTTGAAGCAGCCCATCGCCGTGTTCCGGAACGCGGACCGCAGCTATCGCGCGGTGCTCATGCGCTGCACGCACAAGGGTGTCGAGTTGCGCGTGACCGGTGATCGCCTGGAGTGTTCCGCACATGGCAGCTTGTTCGACAGCAACGGTGCGGTACTTGAAGGCCCCGCCAGTTCACCCTTGCGCGTGTTCCCCACCACGGAGCGCGATGGCCGCGTGTTCATTTCGTTGAAGGCATGAAGCACGTTTTCGCGATCGCGCTGTGCCTCTGCGGAAGTCTCGTATCCGCACAGGTCGACTCTTCGTTGTTCGTTCGGGAGGCCGCCCCTGACAGCACGCGCAAGGACGCGATGAACATGGACGCCGTCTACAACCGTCCGTTCCTCACGTTCGACAAAGTGCCGGTGAGCCTGGGCGGTTATGTGGAAGCGAAGGCCGAACACCTCGGGACCGATGGCGTGAGCGAAGGCTTCTCGTTCGCATTGCAACGGATGACCCTGTTCGTCGCCTCATCGATCCATCGCCGGATCAAGTTCCTCAGCGAGATCGAACTGGAGGAGGGAGGGAAGGAGATCTCCATCGAGTTCGCTGCGCTGGACCTGGAGTTCCACCCCTTGTTGAACCTGCGCGGCGGCATCATCATGAACCCGATCGGCGCGTTCAACCAGAACCACGATGGACCAAAATGGGAGTTCACCGACCGGCCGCTCGCCGCGGTGGAGATGTTGCCCGCCACGTGGAGCAATGTGGGGTTCGGGGCCTTCGGCAAACGCTCTACCGGGCCTTGGACCTTCGGCTACGAGGCCTACCTGACCAACGGCTTCGATGAGACCATCATCAACAACGATCAGGACCGCACCTTCTTGCCCGCCGCCAAGGAGAACCCCGAGCGTTTCAACGAGAGCTTCAACGGCGTCCCGCTGGTCACGGCGAAAGTCGCCCTGCGGCACCAGCGGTTCGGGGAGATCGGCCTGAGCACCATGGGGGGCGTCTACAACAAGTTCCAGGACGATGGGCTCACGCTGGACAAGCGCAGACGCGTGGATGTCTTCGCCATCGACATCAACAGCGGTGTTCCTTCCTGGGGAACCAAATTCATCGGTGAGTGGGCCTGGGTGCTGGTGGATGTTCCGGAGACCTTCACACAGCAGTACGGTGAGCGACAGCAGGGGGGCTTCCTGGACATCGTGCAACCCGTGATGCGCAGGCGGATCCTGGGCTTCGATAACGCCGTGCTCAACCTGGCCTGCCGCTTGGAACTCCTGGACTGGAACGTAGGCGAGTTCAAGGAGACCGGAGGGAACCTCGGACAGGACGTTTGGGCGGTGGTTCCGGCCATCAGCTTCCGGCCGACGCCGGAGACCGTGATCCGCTTGAACTACCGGCACCAGCAGGAGCGCGACCTCTTCGGCAACCCGCCTGCGGTCACCGGAGGATTCCAGTTCGGCATCGCAAGCTACTTCTGAGCAGGAAGCCTGGGCCGGTACTTTCGCGGTCCGATGTACGCTCTAATTCGACCTCTCCTCTTTCTACTCTCCCCGGAGCGCGCGCACAAAGTCACGTTCTCAATGCTGGAGCTTGCGAAACTTGTGCCCGGAGCATTGGCACTGGTAGGCGGTATGCGGCCACCGGCAAACGCGGCAGTGGATGTCATGGGCCTGAAATTCCCAGGTCCCGTTGGCCTCGCAGCAGGCATGGACAAAGACGCCAAACATGTTGATGCGCTTTCCAGGATCGGCTTCGGGCATGTGGAGGTCGGTACGGTTACTCCGCTATCACAAGCCGGTAACGATCGTCCGCGTCTTTTCCGACTGAAGGACGATCGCGCCTTGATCAACCGCATGGGCTTCAAAAACGAAGGAGTCATGGCCGCCGCTTCACGACTGAAGAAGCGTGTGCCGGGGATCATCGTCGGCGGCAACATCGGAAAGAACAAGGTGACGCCCAACAATCAGGCGGTGGATGACTATATGAAGTGTTTCATCACGTTACATCCCGTTGTGGACTATTTCGTCGTGAACGTGAGCAGCCCGAACACTCCTGGGCTGCGAGAGCTCCAGGAGAAGGGCCCTTTGCTTGGGATCCTTTCCCGCTTGAATGCGCTGAACGAAAGCATGGGTCGGAGGCCGATCCTGCTGAAGATCGCTCCTGACCTCACCAACGGCCAGCTTGATGACATTGTCGCCGTGGTGAAGGAGAGTGGGATCCACGGTGTGGTCGCCACGAATACAACGATCGCTCGCGATGGTTTGCAAATGCCGCAGGCCCAACTCGATGCCATCGGTTCAGGCGGAGTGAGCGGAGGACCGCTTCGAGTTCGAAGCACGGAAGTCGTGCGGTACTTGCGCGCTCGGTTACCCAAGCCGCTCGTTATCATTGGCGTTGGCGGTATCGACAGCGCCGAATCCGCGATCGAGAAATTGGAAGCCGGAGCCGACCTTGTGCAGGTATACACCGGACTCGTGTATGAAGGCCCAGCGTTATTGAAGCGCATCAATGAAGCATTTGTGACATGGAAAGCAAACAGGTAAAGGTGATCGAATGTCCGCGTGATGCGATGCAGGGCATAGTGCCGTTCATTCCCACCGCGCTGAAGATCGAGTACATCAACGCGTTGTTGAAAGTGGGGTTCGATACCATCGATTTC
>JANNYL010000375.1:0-7478 GCA_031410075.1 Flavobacteriales bacterium | reverse complement strand
TGCTTGGTCGGTGATAGTCGACCAAGCATGAAGGGCCGCACGATCTGGGGTGATGTTGTGCCTTACGATAAAGTGTGGCGTGCCGGTGCGAACGAGAACACCACGATCACCCTTTCGAACGATATTTCCGTGGAAGGAAAGTCACTCGCCGCGGGCACGTATGGATTGCACATGATCCCTGCCAAGACCACATGGACCATCATCTTCAGCAAAGACCACACAGCTTGGGGTTCCTTCTTCTACAAGGAAGACAAGGATGCTTTGCGCGTTACTGTTGATCAGATACCCTGCTCGAAAACCGAACAGGTCACCTACACTTTCACGGATGTCACCAACAGCTCCGCCACACTCACCCTGCGCTGGGCGGAACTGGAAATTCCTGTGAAGCTCGATGTCGACGTGCACGCCATTACTCTGGCGGGGCTCGAAGATCAATTGCGCGGCCTCACGGCATTTGGTTGGGAGGCTTGGTACGAAGCCGCACACTACTGCCACGAAGAGAAGATCGCACCCGAGAAGGCCATGAAGTGGGTTGACATGAGCATCGCGCGTGCTGCCAACTTCGAGAACCAGACATTAAAGGCCACAATGCTAGAGGAGCAGGGCAAGACAGCCGAAGCAGCCGCTATCAAGAAGACTATGGTCGACGAAGCGACCAACGCGCAGTTGAATACATATGCGTACTCCTTGATGAACCAAGGCAAGAAAACAGAGGCGATCAAGATGTTCGAGCTCAATACCAAGCGACATGCCGACGACCCGAACACATACGACAGCTTGGGTGAGGGCTACATGATGAACGACCAAAAAGACCTGGCGATCAAGTCGTTCAAAAAGAGCCTGAGCATGAAACCAGCGCAAGGCACAAAAGACAACTCGATCAAGTGCCTGAAGAAGTTGGGCGTGGATACGAGTGCGTGGGAAACCGCGAAGGCCGGGAGTTGAACTCCTCCCCCATCTCCCGTCATCGCGAGCGCGCATTTGGCGCGAAGCGATCTGTAATTCGCACATCGAGCTCCAATTACAGATCACTTCGGACCGGTCAAATGCACCGGCCCTCGCGATGACGATAGCTTAGGTTCGCGATCACGGATGGGGAATACCTTCGGCGCATGCACCATTTGACAGGTCGCGCATCGCTCACGCGCATCGCGCTTATCGCCCTCACACTCGTAGGTCCACTCATTACGCTACCCGCCTTTGCGCAGCGCCCGCCCGCCCAACCCAACGCCGCCGAGATCCTGCACAAGTTGCAGAAGCTCAATGTGCTTGGCAGCGTGTTGTACATCGTGGCGCATCCGGACGATGAGAACACCCGACTGATCACCTGGCTCGCCAACGGCAAGAAGGTGCGCACAGCAGACCTCAGCCTGACGCGTGGCGATGGCGGACAGAACCTGATCGGACCCGAACTGGGTGATGCGCTCGGCATCATACGCACACAGGAGCTGATGGAGGCACGGCGTATCGATGGCGGTGAGCAGTTCTTCACCCGCGCAGTGGACTTCGGTTACAGCAAGAGCGCGAAGGAGAGTTTTGAGAAGTGGGGGCATGATGAAGTGCTGAGCGATGTGGTGCGCGTGATCCGCACCTTCCGGCCGGACATCATCATCACACGTTTCCCGCCCACACGCGAGGCTGGTCACGGACATCATGAGGCGAGCGCGATCCTTGCTACGGAAGCCTTTGACTTGGCCGGTGACCCGAAAGCGTTCCCTGAACAGCTTGAACAAGGCCTCGAAGTCTGGCAACCACGACGGCTATTCTTCAACGGAAGCACGTGGTGGAAGAAGAACCTCGCGGAGATCGCGAAGCCCGATTCAGGCTGGTATACCGTGGATGTGGGCGGCTATGACCCGCTGCTCGGACTCAGCTACACGGAGATCGCCGGGCGCAGCCGCAGCATGCACAAGAGCCAGGGCTTCGGAGCGGCGGAAACACGCGGCGAAATGATCGAATACCTGAAACTGGTGAAAGGCGAGAAGCCGAAGACCAGCGACATTTTCGAGGGGATCGATATGACGTGGGGAAGGGAGAAGGGGGCAGACGTTTCGCAAGCCTTGAACATTGCGATCAATAAGTTCGATGTCAGCAATCCGGGCAGGAGCTTATCCGACCTGAACCTGCTATATGCACTTTTCAAGATCCCGAAGGGCCACTATTGGCGCTTGCATCGGGAGGCAATTGAGCAAATCATGCATGACTGCGCTGCCATTGTTGTTGAAGCAACAGCGTCGACCAGAATGCTCTCGACCAGTGACTCGATGGCACTTTCAATAACTTGTGTAACTCGAACGGAGTACCCGGCACTAAGGCTCAGGTGGTTCACTGACTTAGACCGAACAGAGGGAATCCCACTGAATACGGGGCTAGTCCCAAACACGCCTCTCGCTCCCAATGCTCCAAAGGTTTGGCAGTTCAACTGGAACCGTCAGTTTGATCCGGAAGAACCCCATTGGCTGAGGAAGGCTCATGCAGCACTTTATTCCATTGAAAAGGAGCGGGATCGTATTCAACCGACAACACGCAGCAAGCCGAATCTACATTACATATTGAGGGGACCGGATAGCCTTGAAATTGTTGGTGATGTAGAGGTCATGTACAAGTGGGTCGACCGCGTTGACGGCGAACGCATCCGCCCGGTGTATGTAACTCCTGTGGCATCGATCATACCTGAGGAGCAAGTGCTCATCGCGCGCGGTGGCCCCCAAGCATTGAAGGTCGAGGTGGAAGCACTCACCGATAGTCTTACCGGGCAATTGAACGTGGTGCTGCCCGCGGGCTGGGCCACCACCAAGGACCTGAAGCTGGTGAACATCGCCAAGCGCAACGATCGGCAGAGCTTCACCTTCCAGTTGATCCCGATGGAGAATGCATTGGCTGGACCCGTGAAGTTCGAATTCACAGGGCCCAAGGGCAAGGCTGACCGCACCCTGCACGAGATCGACTATCCGCACATCATGCCTCAGGTGTACTACACACCCGCTGAAGTAAAACTGGTGCCACTGGATGTGAAGACCACCGCGAAGACCGTGGGGTACATCAAGGGGGCCGGAGATGAAGTGCCGGCCGCTCTGGAGCAATTGGGCGTTACTGTCGAGATGGTCGACCCCTCGACCGCAAAGACCGAAGACCTGTCACGCTTCGACGCCATCGTCACCGGCATCCGCGCCTACAACACGGTGGAAGCGATGAAGACCTTCAACCCAGTGCTGATGAAGTACGTGGAGAACGGCGGCGTACTCGTGAGCCAATACAACACGCGCAGCAGTGATATGATGGTACCTGATTCGCTCTTCGGCCCCTACCCTTTCAAGCTTACGCGCGATCGCGTTACCGTGGAAGAAGCACCGCCCACCTCCCTCGCGAAGGATCATCCGCTGCTGAACACACCGAACAAGATCACCGATAAAGACTTCGAAGGGTGGGTGCAGGAACGCGGCCTATATTTCTGCGGAAGTCTTGATCAGCATTACACACCATTGATCGCTTGGAACGACCCTGGGGAGCAACCACTGAGCGGCGGATTGATCACCTGCGACTTCGGCAAAGGGCGATATGTCTATACGGGCATCAGCTTCTTCCGGGAGTTGCCGGCGGGCGTGCCGGGAGCGTATCGGCTATTCGCGAACCTGATCAGCAAGCGCGAACAGTGAACAAGGCATTGATATGATCGGCGATAAACCTCCATTCCTCGGTTCCTGGCGAAACGTATACGCCTTGCTCGTGTTCGTCCTGGTCACGGAAATCGTGATCATGTACTGGATCACCCGGCACTTCGCATGAGCCTGTGCATTCCATCATCTGATCATCTGATCATCTGATCCATGCGCGCCATCGATTGGATCGTGATGTTGGGCACGCTTGTGCTGATCGCAGTGTACGGCACTTGGAAGACCCGACGCGACCACACACGAGAGAACTATTTGCGCGGCGGACATTCGGATCGCTGGTGGGTCGTGGGCTTCAGCGTTGTGGCCACACAACTCAGTGCTGTCACATTCTTGAGTACTCCCGGTCAAGGGTATTTGGATGGCATGCGCTTCGTGCAGTTCTATTTCGGGCTTCCGCTGGCGATGATCGTGGTGGCAGCGGTGTTCATTCCCATGTACTACAAGTGGAACGTTTTCACCGCATATGAATTCATCGGCAAGCGCTTCGATGGCCGTGTGCGGTTGTTGACAGCGGTTCTCTTCCTGTTCCTCCGAGGCCTGTCCGCAGGCATCACGGTATATGCGCCCATGATCGTGTTGGACAAGGTGATGGGGATCGGTTACGGCTGGAGCTTCGCGCTAACGGGTCTGGTGATCCTGTACACAACTGTAGGAGGGGCCAAGGCTGTAAGTGCTACACAAACACAGCAGATGTCGGTGATCTTTTTCGGGCTGTTCCTTACGCTCGTGCTCGTGGTGTATTACTTGAGCGAACAGCTTCCATCGGGGCAAGCCGGTATGTCATTCATCGAAAGCATGCGCATGGCAGGTGCCACAGGTCATCTCAATGTGATCACCACCGGTTTCAACCCCAACGACAAATACACCTTGTGGAGCGGTTTGATCGGCGGCTTCTTCCTACAGCTCGCTTATTTCGGTACGGACCAGAGCCAAGTGGGCCGCTATCTCAACGGCAAGAGCGTGCGCGAAGCCAAGTTGGGGATGATCTTCAATGGGCTGATCAAGATCCCACTGCAATTCGTGGTGTTGCTCACTGGCGTACTGGTTTTCGTGTTCTACCTCTTCCACGCATCGCCTTCACACTGGAACAGCCAGAACCTCGCGACCGTGAGTTCGTTGCCCGAAATGCAAGTGTTGGAGGAACGGCACCGCACCAATGATGGCAACATTCGAGACCGGTCCGCCGAATTACTGAATGCCTTTCGCAGCGATGATCCTGCGCGTGTTGAACAAGCGAAAGAAGATCTGAATACCGCTCTGGCCAATGATTCGATCACGCACAGTGATGTACAGTCGCTCATCCGTGACCGTCTGCCCGATGCCGATCCACGCGACGATGACCACATCTTTCTCAGCTTCGTGATGGCTCATTTTCCAGCTGGGATCATTGGCCTTTTCGTCGCCGTGATGTTCGCTGCCAGCATGAGCACCAGTAGTGCAGAACTGAACGCATTGGCAACGACAACAACGGTGGATGTGATCCGACGCAAGTGGACCGAACGATCGCAGGTACGAGCGACCCAATGGGCCACGGTCGGCTTTGGCGTATTGGCCATGGCCTTCGCTGGAATTGCTTCGCGGATCGGCAACCTGATACAGGCTGTGAACATCGTAGGCTCCTTGTTCTATGGCACCATTCTCGGCATTTTTCTCGTGGCCTTCTTCCTGAAACATGTTCACGGGCGCGCGGTGCTCATTGCCGCCATGTTCGCTGAAGCAACGATCATCACCTTGTTCGTTTTGCAACGAACGGAACACATCGAAGAGATCGGCTTTCTCTGGTTCAACCTGATCGCACCGGCGATCGTGATCTTCCTTTCCTTGGCCATTCAACAACTTTGGCCGACCGCGCATAAAAACTTCGGATCATGACAGACATTCTTCGTTCCTATTTCCGTCAGGAGTTCATTGAAAGTTGGTTTTTCGTCACAGCAGGCGCGTTGGCGATCGGCTGTGGTGCATGGCTCTTGTACACCGCAGTAGCTACAAAGGAGCGGCTTGGCCATTGATCGGTGTGGCTTTGATCCAGATCTCGGTGGGACTGGGCGTGGGCCTTCGAACCCCGAAGCAGGCCGAGGACCTCGAAGCACAATTCACCACCGCTCCTGCCCTGTTCCGGCAAGTAGAAATTCCTCGTATGGAAGCCGTGATGAAATATTTCCGGCTGTACAAGATGGTCGAGATCGCACTGGCCATCATAGGCCTGCTGCTTACGTACTTGCTTCACGAGATGATGTTCTGGTATGCCTTCGGTATCGGGCTGTTGGCTCAGGCTGGCATCGTGCTGGTACTGGATCTACTGGCGGAACGACGCGGCGAGATGTACCTGAACGCCATTAGAGCTCTTCAGTTGTGAACGACATTGGGACCTGAGGGTGAACGCGCCATGGATGCCGATGGCTTGTTTCGACAGCATTCCAATGCACTGAACGCAGAAGCCCCACCGCAGCGCGATGGGGCTTCTGTATGCGTGTCTGCCTGTTATTTACCAGCCGCTTTCCTGGTCCACTCATCCACCTTGGCCTGATAGCTTTTTTGAGCACCACCGTCTTTCTCGGCACCCGCAAGTGTTACTGCTTCCTTGCCAGTAGCAACAGCTTCGGCAAACATGTTCATTGAGGCCTGTGCCTTGGCAAGTGTGAACGTGTTCCAGTACTTCTTCTCCATGCCAACGCTTTTCTGCGCCCACTCCAACGCCATTTTGGGCTCGATCCCGCGATCAACGCAAAACGAAGCCGAACGCGCGTAGGTCCTGTAATCAGCATCATCCTTGGAAAGTGCCTCCTTGATGTTGGCCATGGCTTGGTCCTGGGAAGGTGCTTCGATCTCGAGAACAACTTCCGACTTTTCCCAACGCAGTATCATCTCCGCTTTGTCATCCTTCAAATTGTCGAAGAAGATCAAGAAGGACTCTGTGGTTGGTGCCGGGCGTACAGCGGCTTTCTGGATCTTCAACACATCCTCTTCAGCGTTGTACTCGTCGGAACCCCACTGATCATCTTTTTTGTTGAACATCACCTCCCACTTGTCTTCTCCAGGGATCGTGAACAGGGCATACTTACCGGCCGGTAATTTCTGGCCATTGATGATAAGAAAACCGGTGGTCTCGAAAACCGTGCAATGGTTCGCACCTGTTCGCCACACCTGACCCATGGGCACCAAGTCACCAAAGATCCTTCGGCCTTTAGCCGAAGGGCGTGAATAGTTGACGGTGATATCCGCGAGACCTACGCGCTGCATTACCGAGGCAATTGGGCTTGGCGCTGGAAGATCCTGAGCTACCGAAAGGAACGGTAGCATGACCAGCGCAAATGGTGCGAGAAAGCGTTTCATATGTTCTGTTTTTTTCTGAAGGAGTGCGAAGATAGCGGACCGAGCCTACTTCGCATGGAGACCTGTCGCTTCAACTGAACAGGATAGTCGGGCCAACACTCAAAGGCGCTGAACGGCCATTGGGTCGTGATCCGTTGATCAGGCCACCTTCAACTGGCCTACACGGCTGCGATCGAATTTCTCGCGGGCGTAACTCAACGTGATACGAAGTTCAGTTGGCTTATCCAGCGAACCTGGTATCTCGTACATCGCGTCGGTCATGATCGCCTCGCATATGCTGCGAAGTCCACGAGCGCCCAGCTTGTAATCGAGCGCCTTTTCAACGATGAAGTCGAGCACCTTTTTATCGAACGTCACTTTCACCTTGTCCATCTCGAAGAGCTTCACGTATTGCTTGATCAAAGCATTCTTGGGCTCGGTGAAGGTGTGCAACAGGCCCTGTTGAAATTGCTGGAGGGCAGCGTAGTGAAT
>JANNYL010000374.1:0-14687 GCA_031410075.1 Flavobacteriales bacterium | reverse complement strand
ATGGTCGCGAGCATGCCCATGTGATCGCCCTGCACACGGTCGAAACCGTTCGCTGCGGATTCGATCCCGCGATAAATGTTGCCGCCGCCGATCACGATCGCGAGTTGTACACCCGTCTGCGCTACGGCCATGATCTCGTCCGCATAAGCGTTCAGCATCTTGTCGTCAATGCCGTAAGTCTTATCGCCCATCAGGCTTTCGCCGCTGAGCTTGAGGAGGACGCGCTTGTACTTGGTGGATCCGTTCTTCGTGGGCATGTGCCGTATTTCGGTTGCGCAAAGCAATGAAAAAGGCGTAGCCGATCCACAGAAGTTGAAACCGCGCTCAGCGGGTCTTCACAAACCGCTGGCTCATCACCTCCCGACCGCTTTCCAACCGGATGGTGTAAAGGCCATCAGGCAATTGGCGAATGGGCAGGTCGGCAAAGCCGTTCACGACCGATCGGGGTTCCGATAGTACGGTTCGTCCTTGGGGATCGATGATGCTGATGCGTACGATCCCCGGATATCTGTTGGTCATTGAAATGTTCAACACCTCACGGACCGGATTCGGCCATAGATGCACTCCCCTGCCTGGTCCGGCAAGCTGATGGGCCATCGTGGGACCATCACCAACGCATACGCAGTTTGCCGACCAAACATCATTGAGCGTTGAACCATCCCCATCATCACAGGCAATTCCTGGCAAAGCAAAGCCCCCTAGCGTACCTTCACAATCCACCCATCCACCCGGCCCACCACAGGAGCAGGCATCATCCCAAACATCGCCGATCGTATTCGGATTGCCATCATCACACATCGACCCCGGTGGGCCAGAGGGCCCTGAATCACTGAAGCAAATGCCGATGCACTCGCAGCTGTTCGACCAGGTGTCGTTCTGGGTAACCAGGCCATCATCGCAAGGCGTATCCGGCAGGGCGGAGCCTCCTTCCACACCGAGGCAATCGACTTGAGCCGCAGCTCTCATTCCGCTCATAACGAGAAAACCAAACAAGACCCAACGGACGCAAGACTTCTGCGTAGCTCTGTTCATGATGCAAGTTGCTTGTCGTTCGCGAAGCGTTCCTTTCCTGCAGGTGAAGCTATCCCTTTCTTCCTGACCGGAAAAACGAACGGCCCCCGTCAGGAGGCCGTTCGATAATTTGAATTGTCTTGGATCAGACCGTAAGCGAGTGGCGCTTGAAGCCGGTGCAAGTGAGGTCTTTGTCCACGCTCTTCAGGTATTGCTCCACGTTCATCTTGTTGTCTTTGATGAACTCTTGGGCGAGCAATGTGCTTTCCTTGAAGAACTTGGTGAGGCGACCGGCCGCGATCTTCTCGGCCATATCCGCAGGCTTGCCTTCTTGGATCGCGAGCTCTTTGCCGATCTCGAGTTCTTTGTCGATCACACTTTGTGGGGTGCTGGCTTTGTCCAAAGCGATAGGACCCATGGCAGCCACCTGCATGGCCACATCTTTAGCAGCGCCTTCGAAGCCCGCTTTGTTCAGGCCTACCAAACTGCCCACTTTGTTACCGGGGTGATTGTAAGCGTAAACAAACTCCGCATTCAACAAGTGGCAAGCGCTCACTTCGATCTTTTCGCCGATCACACCGGTCTGCTCGACCAACTTCTCTCCAATGGTTTGGCCATTCTCGTAGACCATGGCGTTCAACGCAGCAACACTATCGGCACCATTTTCCAGCGCAATGGCTGTGATGCGTTTAGCAACTGTCGCGAAATCCGCATTGATAGCCACGAAATCGGTTTCGCAAGCCGTACAAACAAGCACACCGCGCTTGCCATCAGCACTCACGAGGCCGATCACCTGGCCTTCGGAAGCATCACGATCGGCGCGCTTGGCGGCCACTTTCTGTCCCTGTTTGCGCAAGACATCGATAGCAGCATCGAAGTCGCCATTAGCCTCCGTAAGGGCCTTTTTGCAGTCCATCATGCCCGCACCAGTGATCTGGCGGAGCTTGTTAACGTCGGCGGCGGTAATTGCCATGGTAGTGCTCACTGTTCTTTGGAATTGATGTCGGTTGATACTTGTCCGGTCGCGCGTTGGGGTTGATGAAGCTTCTGTTCTTGTTCTTCAACAACAACAGGCTTTCGAAAACTCCAGTCGCTACTAGGCTTCTGCTGAAGGAGTTCCGGCGGTGGCCTCTTCGGCAACCTTGGCTTCGGTGGCTGGCTTCTCCTCGGCAGCTGCCTCGGTCACGCCCTCTTCATCACCTTCTTCCGGTGTGGCCTCACCACGCTCCTTATCGCTCTTGCGCTCCTCCATGCCTTCGTTGATCGCGGCGATCATGGTGTCGAGGATCAGCTCGATGCTCTTGGTGGCATCGTCGTTAGCTGGAATAGGGAAGTCGATGAGGTTCGGATCGCTGTTGGTATCCACCATCGCGAAGGTGGGGATGTTCAACTTGCGAGCTTCGGCTACTGCGATGTGTTCCTTCACGATATCCACGATGAAGAGTGCACTTGGCAGGCGGGTAAGATCCGCGATACTGCCGAGGTTCTTCTCCATTTTGTCGCGTTGGCGGCTCACTTGCAAACGCTCGCGCTTGCTCATGTGGTTGAGTGTGCCGTCGATCTTCATGCGATCGATGTTCGCCATCTTCTTGATCGCGCGGCGAATGGTGCCGAAGTTGGTGAGCATACCACCGCTCCAACGCTCAGTTACGTATGGCATGCCCGTAGGCTTCACGCGCTCGGTAACAATGTCCTTCGCTTGCTTCTTGGTAGCAACGAAAAGCACTTTTTTGCCGCTGCGCGCGATCTGCTTCATAGCAGCAGCCGCTTCATCCAGCTTTACCGCCGTCTTGTTCAGGTCGATGATGTGGATACCCTTCTTCTCCGTGAAGATGTAAGGGGCCATGTTCGGGTTCCACTTCCGGCGCAAGTGGCCAAAGTGTACTCCTGCGTCCAGTAATTGCTTGAATTCGATACGAGCCATGTCAACTTTCCTTTATGGGTTCACTTTCCTTTTTCCCGTTTTGCAGGCATCCTGGTGGTAGCACACTTGTTCCCTGACACGAGATCAGAGCGACAACTGTAGTCCTCCAGGATTGGATGCTGAACCGCCGGTGCCGAAGCCAAGGCGGTATCCGCAGGCGTGGGACTTAACGCTTGCTGAACTGGTAACGCTTGCGCGCCTTCTTGCGTCCGAACTTCTTGCGTTCCACCTCGCGGGGGTTACGCGTCATCAGTTCTTCGGCCTTGAGTTTCGGTTTGTGCTCGGGGTCGATCTTCACCAAGGCACGAGCGATGCCCAAACGCAGGGCTTCCACCTGGCCGGTGGTACCTCCACCATTGATGGTAGCGGTAACGTCGTACTTACCCTCGGTACCCGTGAGCTTGAAAGGCTGCTGCAGTTTGAACTGCTGCATGGTGATAGGGAAGTATTCGTTACCCACCACTCCGTTCACGGTGATCTCACCGCTGCCATCATTGAGGACCACGCGCGCCACGCTTGTTTTGCGGCGGCCCAAGCTGTTCACTGCTTCCATCTTACTTAATGCTGTTGAGGTCGATCTTGCGTGGCTTCTGCGCTTCGTGGGTGTGGGTATTCCCCACGATCACGTGCAGGTTGCCGAACTGGGCAGCACCCAAACGCGTCTTCGGAAGCATGCCTTTTACGGCGATCTCCAACAGGGCGTATGGCTTGCGGGCCTTCAGGTTCTTGGCCTTCTCACGAGTCTGACCTCCTGGATGCAAGCTGTACCGCTGGTACTCCTTGTCCTCCATCTTGTCACCGGTGAGGCGAACTTTTTCGGCGTTGATCACGATCACATGGTCGCCCGTATCAACGTGCGCTGTGAAGGTGGGTTTGTGTTTGCCACGTACGAGCATGGCGATCTTGCTGGCAACGCGTCCGAGAACTTCGTTCTCGACGTCCACCAGCAGCCATTCTTTCTGCACGGTGGCCTTGTTGGCCATTGAGGTGGTATGGGACGTGGAAGCCACTGGGTCCTTGGGTTTTTGTCTGTTCGGTCCAGTTCGAAAGCTTGGGTGCAGAACGCACTGCGGGCTAACAAACGGGGCGCGAAGATAGATTTCGTACTCGATCCAACAAGCAGGAGTGGAGAAATAGCTGAATATGGGTCCCTAAAAGGCCCTCCGACTTGGCTTAAAACCCACAGCGACAGGGTCTATGCTGCAGTTACGGAACGACGAAGGCGACCCGTCGGTCGCCCTCATCCTGGTTCCTCCTCCCTCGTCCCACTACATCTTCGTGATGATGAACTCGGTTCTGCGGTTCAGTTGATGTTCTCCCTCAGAACATTTGGCGTCGTCCGTACACTTATTGAGCAACACGCTCTCCCCGAAGCCTTTGCCTTTGATACGGCTCTTCGCAATGCCTTTGCTGATGATATACGCGGCGCTGCTCCTGGCCCGTTTGTCGCTCAATGCCCGATTGCTCGAATTGCTCCCACGGCTATCCGTATGGCTACCCAGTTCGATCTCCATGGTGGGGTTCTCGTTCATTACAGCCACCACTTTGTCCAGTTCCGTTGCGGCATCGCGTCGAATATTGGCCTTACCCAGATCGAAATAGATGGGATTGATGTTGATGGCCATACCCACTTCAGCACCGATCTCGATGGGTTGCATGTTGAGGTCCATGGTTTGGTGCATGGCGATCTCACCGTCTTTATCCACCGTATATGTGAACAGGCCACGTTTCGGAAAGAAGCCCGCCTTTACCAACCGAACTCTGAATGCTAGCGAATCACCGATCGCCCTGTTGACAAGTCCGCTACGCAGATCGCCACTCGCGTCGGTGTTACCATCCATCACCTTCGTTCCACCACCGGCTTCAGTCACTTCAACTTTTACGCCTTCCATAGTGCTACCATCCTTCGCGTTGGTCACATGCATCCAAATACGCGCGTCGGCATTGCGTGCCATGAGCAGATCGCGCGCGAACGTGCTGTCGGCATTCGCTCCGGTAATAACAGGCATCATGGTTTTACGGTAAAGGCCATCTTCGGTGCTGATCTCATATTCGTTCTTTTCCTCCAGGTCGAAAGAGTAATCTCCATTGTTGTCCGTCGTTGTCTCGGAGATCACTTTTCCGGTCGCATCCTTCAATTGCACTTTCACTCCCTGGAGCAATTGCTTGGACATGCGATCCAAGGCTGTGCCCTCCACACGCAAATTGTTACCCAGGGGTCGAGTAAGTGCCAATGCATAAATGTCGTCTCCACCTTTACCCCCTGGTCGATCGCTCGTGAAGTAACCGTTCAACAAGGACCCGTCCAACGCCAACGCGAAATCGTCGTGGCCACTGTTCAATGGCGCACCCGGGTTCTTCACACCCTTCACTTTTCCGTCACTACCCATACGGCCGATCAGAATATCATGACCTCCCAAGCCGGGATGACCATCACTCGAGAACGCGAACGTGCCGTCCACGCCGATAAAAGGGAACATCTCGTCGCCTTCCGTATTCACTTCCGTCCCCAGGCAAATTGGAGTGGTCCAGCTGGCGCCGCTCTTCGTGGTTTTCCAGATGTCAGTGCCGCCTGTTCCTCCGGGCTTGTCACTGGTGAAGTAGATCGTGTTGCCATCGGCACTCAAACAAGGGTGGCCGACCGAATATTCATCGCTGTTGAACGGGAACGGCTGTTCGTTCACCCAGGCTGCGTTCTCGTTCTGCCGGCTGAAGATCTTCAGGTTGACCACCCCTTCCATGTTCTTGCCCTTCTTCCCTTTGAAGAAGTTGTTGCGCGTGAACCAGACGGTCTTGCCATCCGCGCTGAAGGTGGCATTGCTTTCGTGATAGCGTGTATTGAGCGCTGACAACGCTGTTGGTGCTCCAATGTCGTTGGCGGTGACCGTGCCACTGTACAGATCCAAAAAGGGTTGGCCGTTCCACGTGTGCCGACGGAATTCGGAAACGGTTGGTGCGCGGTCACTGGAAAAAACGACTTCTTTCCCATGGAAGCTCGCACCCATATCAGCACCCGGTGTGTTCACTTCAAGGTCCTTCACAGTGCATCCCGCGATCACGCGATCGCGCAATTGGCTGGCATAGCTGCTCGCATTCGCCTGCCGTTCACCGCGACTGTCGGATGCGTTCCTTTCATGATATGCGGTCAAGATCCTATCGGCTTCCTCGTACTTGCCATTAGCACGTAATGCTTGTGCGTAGTTGTACTGGTCCTCGGGTTGCGCTTTTGGCATCTGCACTGCCCGAGCGTACCACACTTCGGCTTGCATGAAGTTGCGCACGTTCAAGTAGCTCTGCGCCAATTTGCGTGCGTAGCTCGAATCGGGTACTGCGTTCTCCGCAGCACGCTCGTAATTCGCTATCGCCTTACTATATGCGAGCGCATCGTAGGCTTTGTCACCAGCCGTAACGAATCGGCTTTGGGCATTTGTCATAAGAGGCAGAAGCAGTGCAAGGGCTATAGGCCACAAACCACAAACCACCTGCTCTGCTGTGCTATCCGGAAGTTCAGCGTTCTGTACGCGACCGAATTTTCGGCGAGCGAAGCAACCGACGACCGACATCAAGGAACGGGTCCGATACATGGTGCTCATTGATCAGAAGTATCGCGGAGAAAGTGTCTTCTCCTTGTTGAAGCGCAAGTCGTAACTGAGCATCAGTTCATGCGAACCACTGTGGTAGCTGCGCAATGCCGTGGTGCTGAAGTCGTACGCGTAGCCCACTTTGAACTGATCATTGATCTGGTAGGCGATCAACGCACTGAAGCTGTCGCCCGAACGATGGGCCACACCAAGCCAGAGCTTTTCGCGCAGCAGGAACATCGCACTCACATCCAGTTGGATGGGCGCTCCTTCCACGGCCTTCACCAATACACTTGGTCGGAATTTCACATCGCGACCAAGGTCGAACACATAGCCCGCGATAAGGAAGTAATGCCGCTGTTGCCTGATCGCACTGACCACATCCGTGGCACCATCCACTTCGATGCGATCATGCTCGATCAGCTTCGGTGCACTCAGGCCGATGTAGCCCTTCTTGGTCCAGTAGTACATACCGAAACCGAAGTTGGGTTTAGCCTTGGCCTGCAGATCCTGACCGAAGAGCGGGTCGTTCGCATCCACGTTCTGAATTCCGCCGAGGTTGACCTGGAAAAGATCCACACCCGCTTTCAACCCGAATGCCAAACGCGCACGTTCGTTCACCCGGATACGGTATGCGATGTCGGCGAACGCGAGCGTGTTGTTCACCGGACCCACCTTGTCATGCACCACACTAAGGCCCACTCCGAGACTTTCCATGCGAAGCGGTGTGTGCGCAGTAAGTGTCTGGGTGCTGGGCGCACCGTCCAAACCAACCCATTGCTGACGGGCAAGGCCGGTTACGGTGAAGAGGTCAGCGCTACCTGCATAACCGGGATTCACACTCAAGGTGTTCCACATGTACATGGTGTACATGGGGTCTTGCTGCGCGCTTGCGGAACCCACCAGCAACAAGGCCAGCAGGGTCGGGAGACATCGATATGGTCGCATAGTGCTCATCGGTTCAAGTAGATATATCCGGTGCGTACTTCTTCTCCTTCAACGCCGAGGTCCAACAGGTACCAATATGTGCCTACTGGCAACACGCCATCCCATGTAAGCGAGTTGGTGCTGCGTCCATCCCAATCATTGCCGTATGGTTCAGCACTGTACACTTCATTTCCCCATCGATTGAAGATGGTGACTTTGGCCAGTGGGTATTTATCCAATCCGGTGATCGTCCAGGTATCCCCGAAACCGTCGTTGTTGGGTGAGAAGCCTTGTGGGATCAACAGGCCCGTTGTGTCAGGACATTCGATCGTAATGAAGACGAATGCTTCATCGCAAAGCGGCTCCTGATCGCAAACCACATAGGTGATCGTGTCGATGCCACAGAAACCATCGGTCGGTGTATAGCTCAACGTACCATCGCTGTTGATCACTACTGTACCGTTCGAGGCATCCGCGGAAGTAACGGTGAGCGGATCGCCGTTGGGATCGCTGTCGTTGTCGAGCACATCGATCACCAGCGGAGTGTCCGGCTCCGTGCCTGTGCTGTCATCCACCGCGATCGGCGGATCGTTCACCGGAGGACATTCTACCGTGACCAACACGATCGCGTTGTCGCACAGAGGCACAGGATCGCAGATGGTATAGAAGATCGTATCGGTTCCGCAGAAGCCCGTGCTCGGTGTGTAGGTGATCGAGCCATCTCCGTTGATCACTACCGTTCCATTGGACGCACTTGCGCCCGTTACCGTGATCGGGTCTCCGTTCGGATCACTATCGTTGGTTAGAACGACAACTGTAACTGGCGTGTTCGCATCGGTGTTCGCCACGTCATCCACAGCGATCGGCGGATCATTCGCCGGAGGACAATCAACCGTAACCACCACGATCGCGTTGTCGCAAAGCAGCCCAGGATCGCAGATGGTATAGAAGATCGTATCGGTTCCGCAGAAGCCCGTGCTCGGTGTGTAGGTGATCGAACCATTCCCGTTGATCACTACCGTTCCGTTGGACGCACTTGCGCCACTTACGGTGATCGGATCTCCGTTCGGATCACTATCGTTCGTTAGAACGACAACCGTTACAGGAGTGTCCACATCGGTGTTCGCCACGTCATCCACAGCGATCGGCGGATCATTCGAGGTTACCGGTGTAACACCTATGATCACTGTTACTGTGTCACAAGCACCCGCGTTGTCGCAGAGTACCACGGTAACGGTATCACTTCCTGTGAAGCCCGGATCCGGTGTGTATGTGAAGCACGAATCACCATCGGCAATGCCGGATATCGTTCCGTTCCCTGGTGGATCGATCACGGCGGTCACATCCAATGTGTCTCCGTCCACATCAATGGCATCGAGGCATATCACGATCGGAATATCCTGCGGCGTTGCTGTGTTCAACGTATCCACCGGATCGCCGCCATCAATGATGATCGGCGGGTCGTTCACGGGTGTAACATCAATGATCACCAGCACCGTGTCGCATCCACCGTTGTTGTCGCAGACGATCACGTTAACCGTATCGCTTCCGTTCCAGTCGGGGTTGGGTGTGTATGTGAAGCACGTGTCGCCATCGGCAATTCCGTTCGCACTTCCGTTCATCGGCCCACCGAAAATGCCTATGATGTCCAAGGTGTCACCGTCGAGATCGATCGCCGTGATGCAGATGGTGATCGCTTGATCTTCTGGCGTAGTGTACGTGAGCGTATCGGTAGGCGAGAAATTCCCATCCACAATGATCGGTGGGTTGTTCGCACCGGTCACGTCGATGATCACCAGTACAGTATCACAAGCGCCACTGTTGTCACAAACGACAGCCGTGAGGGTGTCGCCGCCGACATAGCTCGGGTTCGGAGTATAAACGAAACAGGTATCTCCATCATTGAACGAATCCGCCAGACCATTGAGCGGGCCGTTCAGGATCGCGGTCACATCAAGCGTATCTCCATCGATATCCAATGCGGTCAAACAAACGGTGGTCGCTGTGTTCACCTCCGTGGAAACGAAGAGCGTATCGACGCTCACGAAACCGGGATCGGTGATCACCGGCGGATCGTTCGTTGGGGTTACCGTAATGATGACCAGGACCGAATCGCAAGCATTGAACCCATCGCACACGAACACGTAGATGGAATCGATGCCGTTGTAATTCGGCAAGGGTGTGTAGGTGATGCACGTGTCGCCGTCCGCCAAGCCATTGATAAACCCGTTCAAGACGATCGGGAGAACATTGGTCGCATCAACCGGGAAGCCCTCTGGGTCTATCGCATCGAGGCAGATCTGGATCGGGGTGTCTTCCGGTGTGGTCACCGCTAAGGTGTCGATCGGTGTACCACCACCGTCAACGATCACCGGCGGATCGTTCTGCTCCAAAACCTGGATGATCACTACGAGCGTATCCGTACCACCGTTCCCGTCGCTGACCACCGTGATCAGTGTGTCGGTTCCAATGAAGCTCGGATCAGGTGTGTAAGTCAAACAGGTATCACCGTTCTGAACATTGGTGGCAGTTCCTGTGAAAGGACCATACGGGACACTGATCACTTCCAGGGTATCACCATCCACATCCACCGCTTCGATGCAGATATCGATCGCCAAGTCCTCCAGCGTGAACACGATGAGCGTATCCGTGTAGGATCCGGAAGCACTGCCGATCACAGGTGCATCGTTCACAGGCGTTACGTCAATGATCACCGTTACGGTATCGCAACCGCCGACGTTGTCGCAAACAAGCAGTTGAAGTGTATCAATACCGTTCACGTCCGGATCCGGTGTGTATAGGAAGCACGTGTCCCCATCGGCCAATTCTGTAACTGATCCGATCTGTGGGCCGCTCAACACACCGCTGACTTCCACCGGGTCACCGTCAATATCGATCACATCCAGGCAGATCGTGATCGGTGTGTCTTCAGGTGTTGTGCTCAATACCGTATCTATTGGATCCCCGATCACATCCACCACTTGCGGCGGATCGTTCACTGGGGTCACATCGATCACAACGACCACTGTGTCGCACAACCCGTTGTTGTCGCACACCACCACGGTCACCGTGTCGCCACCGTTGTAGTTCGGGTCGGGTGTGTATGTGATACAGGTATCGCCATCCGATTCCCCGGTGATCACCCCAAAGTCGGGTCCGAGGAAACTGTTCGTTGCATCGAGCGTGTCGTTCTCCGGGTCCGTGGCTGTGAAGCAGATCTGTAGCGGCACATCTTCCGGCGTGCTCACTGTGATCGTATCGGTCGGAGTTCCATTGCCATCGGTGATCACAGGGCCGTCGTTAACAGGGCCTACCGTTATGATCACCAGCGCTGAGTCACATTGCGCGGGTAGCGGAAAGCCAACATCGCAGACCTGGTAAACCAACGAATCAACGCCGTTGAAGTTCGCGTTCGGCGTGTAGGTGATGCTACCATCCACGCTCACCGTTGCGGTGCCGTTCGCCGGTGAAGTGATAACGCTCGTGGATGTTGGATCGATGCCGCCAAGACCACCATCGGCGAAGTCGTTGTCGTTCACCAATACATCAATGACGACATCGATTTCCTCATCCAAGCTCGTGGTATCGTTCACCGCGATCGGTGGATCGTTCACAGGATCAACGAAGATCAGTACCGCACCATTGGAGCAGAAGCCAAGGTCGGTACAGATCGTATATGTGAATGCATCGGGCCCGTTGTAATTCGCGTCGGGCACATAGGTGATCGTGCCGTCCGGATTCACCGTTGCAGTTCCATTGAACGGCCCATTCACAACAACTACGGACGAAGGCAGAATGACACCTGTGATCGTGGTGTCGTTGTCCAGCACGTCCATCGTGAGCGTACTATCCTCTGGCAGGCTGAAGTTGTCATCCACAGCGAGTGGATATGCATTGGTAACCAGGATCACGAGGATCGCGGTGTCGCAGAGCGCAGGTAATGGCACACCAACGTCGCAGATCTGATAGATCAACGTGTCGTTGCCCACGAAGCCGGGGTTCGGTGTGTAAGTGAGTGTTCCATTTCCATTAACGATCACCGTACCGCTGTCGGGTCCAACGATGATCGTGATACTTCCGAGATCGAGCGTGGACACATCAGTAGTGTCGTTGTCGTTGGCACTCACATTGGTGATCACCAAACTGTTCGGAAGCACATTGTCCACATCCCCCAACGCGAGCGGTGGGTCATTCACAGGAAGCACATCGATGAAGACCGCAGCGCCTTCGCAAAGGCCACTTGGATCGCAGGCTTGATACGTAAAGCTCACGAAGCCGTAGTAGTTCGCATTCGGCGTGTAAGTGAACGTACCATCAGCGTTGAACACGATGGTTCCGTTCTGTGCAGCCGTTCCACCGTTCACCAAGCTCCAAGTGAGTGTGTTGTTCAGGTTGTCGATGTCGTAGTCATTGCCGCCAGCGTCACTGGTCAACGTTCCGCCGTCTTCCAAGAAGGAGTAGCCATCATCAAAAGCGATGGGTCCATCATTCAGCGGTAACACGTTGATGTCCACGAACGCGGTACCGCATTCGGCAGGCAATGGCGTTCCATCATCGCATACTTGATAAGCGAACGCATCCACTCCGACGTAATCCGTGAAAGGAGTGTAGGTGATGCTTCCATCCACATTCACCGTTGCCGTTCCATGGCTTGGTTGCATGGTTATGGTCACGGTACTTTCAACCAGATCTCCGTCACTATCGCTGTCGTTCGCGAGGACGTCGATGATCACCGGTGTGTCTTCGTCCGTGTTGATGTTGTCTGCCACCACTGCTGGCGGATCGTTCACCGCACCAATGGAAATGATCACCAAGGCATCGTCGCAAAGACCACTGGCATCACATGCTTGGTAGGTGAAGGCCACAGTTCCATTGAAGCCGGGATCAGGCGTGTAGGTGAAGGTGCCATCCCCATTGATCGCCAATGTTCCGTTCGCCGCAGCGCTCATGCCGCTCAGCAAACTCCACGTTAATACATCGCCGTCGAGATCACTATCGTTCACGCCAAGATCATTGGAGAGCGTGGTGCTCTCGGCCATGGCGTAATTGTCGTCATTCGCAACGGGCGCATCGTTCACTGGCAACACGTTGATGATCACCGTTGCGGGATCGCACGCGCTGTTCACGTCGCACACTTGGTAGAGGAAGCTTACCGTGCCGTTGAAGTTCGCGTTCGGCACATAGTTGAAGCTGCCGTTCGCCGCCATTGTCAGTGTACCGTTCGCTGCTGCACTGCCCCCGCTCACAATGCTCCAAACAAGTTGGCCGTTCGTGTCGTCCACATCGGCATCGTTACCGGTAACGCTGTTGTTCAGCAACCCATCTTCGTTCATAGTGAACGCATCATCGTTCGCTATTGGTGCATCGTTGCTCGGTGTTACGTTGATCGTGACAATGGCTTGATCGCAGGCGTTGCTCGCATCGCAGGCTTGGTAGGTGAACGTGACCGTTCCATTGAAATTCGCATTCGGTGTCCAGGTGAACGTTCCATCGCTATTGAAAATGAGCACACCATTGCTGGTTGCTGTGCCACCATCCACCAAGCTCCAGGTCAGTGCTCCGTCCACATCACTGTCGTTGCCCGTTACACTGCCGTTGGCCAAGCCATCTTCCGGAATAGTGAAGGAATCGTCGTCCGCGACAGGCACATCGTTGATCGGGTTCACGTCGATGAAAACCGTTGCGCCATCGCAGAAGTTGAGCGGATCGCACGCTTGATAGGTGAAGCTCACCGGGCCATTGAAGTCCGCATTCGGTTGATAGGTGAAACTGCCATCCGCATTCAGCACCACCGTACCGTTCGCTGCGGCTGAACCGCCACTGACCAAGCTCCAAACGAGCACGTCCCCATCAGGATCACTATCTCCACCTGTCACCGCACTGATGATGGTGCCGTCCTCGTTTATCGTGAAGTTGTCATCGCCAGCGATCGGTGCATCGTTATCACTGCCTACATCAATGGTGACCACTGCGGCATCACATAACACACCCGAATCGCAGACCTGATAGCTGAACGAGACGATACCATTGAAGCTTGCATTCGGCACGTACTGGAAGCTGCCATCCGCATTGAAGGTGAGCGTTCCGTTCGCCGCAGCCGTACCACCTGTAACCAAGCTCCACGCAAGCTGCCCGCCAGCGTTGTCCACGTCGCTGTCGTTGCCGGTAACGCTGCCGTTCAACGTACCATCCTCGATCACGCCGAAGAAGTCATCGTTCGCGATCGGTCCGTCGTTCACGGCGTTCACCGTGATAGTGACCGTGGCTGGATCACAAGCGTTGGATGGATCGCAAACCTGATACGTGAAGCTCACCGAGCCATTGAAATTCCCATTGGGCACGTAGTTGAACGTACCATCCGCATTGAAAGTGAGCGTTCCGTTCACCGCAGCGCTTCCACCACTCAAGAGCGCCCAGGTCAGTTGGCCGTTCGTGTTGTCCGGATCGCCGTCATTGCCTGTTACGCTTTGTGCTGTTAAGCTTCCATCCTCGTTCATGGTGAAGCCATCGTCGTTCGCTATTGGAGCGTCGTTCACCGCCGTCACGTTGATGGTCACAACGGCATTGTCGCAGGCATTGCTCGGGTCGCAGAGCTGGTAGGTGAAGCTCACACTGCCCGTGAAATTGGCGTTCGGCGCGTAGGTGAATGTGCCGTCGGCATTGAACTGTAGCGCACCGTTCGCTGATGCAGTACCACCGCTCACCAAGCTCCAGATGAGCTGCGCGGCGGTGTTGTCCACGTCGCTGTCGTTGCCACCTACACTGTTGCTCAATGTTGCGTCCTCATTCAAGGTAAAGGCATCGTCGTTCGCCACCGGCGTATCGTTCACCGCGTTCACTGTGATGGTCACAGTGGCCGGATCACATGCGTTGCTCGGATCGCACACTTGATAGGTGAAAGTCACTGCGCCATTGAAGTTCGCGTTCGGCGTGTAGTCGAAGGTGCCATCGACATTGAATACGAGCGTGCCGTTGGTTGAAGCAGTTCCGCCGCTTACGAGGCTCCACACCAGTGAAGTGCTGGCTGTTTCCGGATCGCTGTCGTTGCCGGTTACGTTCTGGCCTGTCAACGTGCCATCCTCGTTCATGGTGAACGCGTCATCGTTCGCTGTTGGTGTGTCGTTCACCGGGTTCACGGTAATGGTCACCACCGCGTTGTCACAGGCGCTCACCGGATCGCAGAGCTGGTAAGTGAAACTGACCGAGCCATTGAAGTTCGCGTTCGGCGTGTAGGTGAACGTGCC
>JANNYL010000373.1:0-15610 GCA_031410075.1 Flavobacteriales bacterium | reverse complement strand
CACATGATGCCGGCGATCACGTGGATCCATCGGATGGCGAGGTTGATCCACTCCATCGTGTAACCATACATCGGGGTGTCAGCCACCGCGATGTACAAGAGGTAGCCGAACAGCAATGCCCAGAAGAAGAATTTGAAGACTTGGCGCGACGCGATCGCCGCAGAAGTCGATTGTTCCAGATCAAAGCGCGTGCCCGCAGTTATGTCATCCGCCGACAGTTGTAGTTTCAGTGCGCTTGCCAAATGCCGGAACCAGAAGAAGACGCATAGCAGCAACGCGAGCATCACCGCCACGATCGGCAACGATGCGTCGGACAACAGCTTTTCGGAGAAGGATGGCACGACTTCCACAGCGTGACGAAGATGACGGTTTCAGCCGCCATGAAGAAACGCCGAGAATGCCAGTACTTTGAACACCGCCATGAACGATCAGCGCGCCTTCTGGGAAAAAATGCTTGCGGTGACGCGCACTGACAACTGCGCACTGCTGTGCGTGGTGGAAAGCATCGGCAGTAGTCCGGGGCGCAAGGGATTCAAGATGTGCGTGTCGCACCAGCAGGGGCCGATCGGTTCCATCGGTGGTGGAAGCATGGAGCACAAACTCGTTGAACTAGCGATAGAGCGGCTGACCTCAGGGACCTCTTCGGGAGACCCGGAAGGATTCCCCTTTTTGAAACGGCAGATCCACAAGCCGGGTATAGGACAGGACCGTTCCGGCATGATCTGCTCCGGCGAGCAAACGGTGGCCTTCTTCTACCTCGGTCCGGGCCAGAACTCATTCTGTCAGGAAGTGCTCAACGCGATGGACAGCGACAAGGCGTTTGAATTGGTGATGAGTTCCGCAGGGATCCGCTTGCTGGAAGTGGGAACCGCACATTACGAGCCCGATGCGGCATGGAGCTATCGCGAGCGGCTAACGCAACGGCCACGCATCGCCATCGTCGGTGGCGGGCACGTGGGCCTTGCGCTCTCACGAAGCATGAACCAGCTCGGGTTCCATGTCGTTCAATTCGATCATCGCGAAGTGCTGAACACGATGGAGGCCAATGAATGGGCGCACGAAAAAAAAGTGATCGACTTCCACCACATCACCGACCATCTACCGGATGAGCCAGAACTGTTCATCGCGTTGGTGTCCTTCGGCTACCGAACGGATGCGATAGCGCTGCGGCAATTGATCCGGCGCCGCTGGAAATACCTGGGCATGCTGGGCAGTGCGGAAAAGGTGCGCACACTGTTCGATGATCTGCGCGCTGAAGGGTTCACCGAAGAAGAACTCGCGCGCGTGCACGCACCGATCGGGCTGCCGATCCATAGCAAAACGCCGGAAGAGATCGCGGTGAGCATCGCTGCGGAGATCGTTCGTGTGAAGAACAGAGGCCCTGCGTGATCTGGAACGCAGATGACGCGGATCCCGCTGATGATCGCTGATCCGAAAGAGGACTAACGCACGCCGCTGCCCGGCGGCATTGCTTCCGTAGGCTTTACGAAGCGAAGTTTTCCTTCCGCGTCCTCGGCCATCAGCACCATGCCTTGGCTTTCGATGCCTTTCAGTTTGCGCGGCTCCAAATTGCAGAGCAGTAAAACTTGTTGGCCAGTCAGTTCTTCGGGTGTGAAGTGCTGCGCGATCCCGCTAACGACCGTGCGCGGTTGGGCCTCGCCGATGTCGATGGTGAGCTTCAACAATTTATCCGCCTTGGCGACCTTCTCCGCTGCGGTAATGGTGCCGATGCGCAGATCCAGCTTGCCGAAATCATCGAACGAGATGTTCGGTTTAATGGTTGGCGCGTTGACGGGTTGCGCGTTACGCGTTGGGTCTGGAGTTGGCTGTGTTGATTCCACTGGTCTGTTGGCATGAAGGCGTTCGACCTCTGCGGCGATCGCGGTGTCATCGATCGGTTTGAAGAGATGCTCGGGTGCCCCTAACCGTGAACCGGGAACGACGAGATCTTTGCGCAGTGCGTCATCCCATTTCAGTTCACCTAAGCCGAGCATGGTGCGCAGCTTCTGAGCCGTGAACGGCAGGAACGGTTCGAGAACAATACTCAAAGTAGCAACAATGTTGAGGCTATTAAAAAGAACGGTTCGAGTTTGTTCCGGGTCGGTCTTCTCCAGTTTCCAAGGCTCTGTATCTGTCAGGTACTTGTTACCCGCTCGCGCAACATTCATTGCAGCGGCGAGCGCATCGCGAAAGCGAAACGCATCGGCCTGGTTGCCCGCGATCGCGACCTGATCTCGGATCCCATCCCACAACCAAACCTCGCGACTGTCAGGACCATTGATGGACTCGCGCGATGCCGGCGCACTACCTTCATAGTACTTGTGGCAGAGCACGAACACGCGTTGCACGAAGTTGCCGAGGATCGCGACCAGTTCATTGTTGTTGTAATCCTGGAATGCCTTCCACGTGAACTCGCTGTCCTTGAACTCCGGCATCAAGCTGGTGAGCGCATAGCGCAATTCATCCTGCCGGTTCGGCCAACGCTCGATATACTCGTGCAGCCACACCGCCCAATTGCGACTGGTGCTCAATTTCTGGCCTTCGAGGTTCAGGAACTCGTTGGCCGGCACGTTCTGCGGGAGCTGGTAACCGCCATGCATCTTCAGCAGGATCGGGAAGATGATGCAATGGAACACGATGTTGTCCTTGCCGATGAAATGCAGCAAGCGAGTGTCATCAGCCTTCCACCACTTTTCCCACTCGGTCTTGTGGTCCTTCGCCCATTGCTTCGTCGCAGAGATGTAACCGATCGGTGCATCGAGCCATACGTACAGCACTTTGCCTGCCGCGTTCGGCAGCGGAACAGGTACACCCCAATCCAGATCGCGGGTCATCGCGCGCGGGCGCAGGCCGTCTTTCAACCAGCTGTTGCATTGGCCAAGCACTTGCGGCTTCCATTCGCCAGCATCATGTTGTTGAACGCCATCGAGCATGCCCGTGTTGATCCACTCTTCCACCCATTGCTGGGATCGGTCCATAGGCAGGTACCAATGCTTCGTTGACTTCAGTACAGGCTTGGCACCACTCAATGTGCTGCGCGGATCGATCAGGTCTTTCGGGGAAAGTGCGCTACCGCACTTCTCGCACTGATCACCATATGCATTCGGGTTGGCACAAGTAGGGCACGTGCCGATGATGTAGCGATCCGCTAGGAACTGCTTCGCTTCTTCATCATAATACTGCTGCTCTTCCTGCTCGGTGAACGCATTGTTCTCGTTCAGCTTCAAGAAAAACTCCTGGCTCGTCTCCTTGTGAAGTTCGCTGCTTGTTCGATGGTAGATGTCGAAGTGGATCCCGAGATCCGTGAAGGCCTTGCCCATCATCGCGTGGTACTTGTCCACGATGGCCTTGGGTGTAGTTCCTTCTTTGATAGCCCGAAGAGTAATGGCGGCACCATGTTCATCACTTCCGCATACGAAGAGCACTTCCTTGCCACGTGCGCGCAGGCACCGCACATAGATGTCGGCTGGCAAATAGGCACCAGCGATATGCCCGATATGCAATGGGCCGTTCGCGTATGGCAACGCGGCGGTAACGGTGGTGCGCTTGATCTCTTTCACGGGTTCGGGTTTTCTGGCCAAGAAAGGCAGAGGGCGAAAGTATCGAGTGCGCCCAGAGTAGTTGTCAGTTGCCTTTTGTCAGTTCTCCGGCGCGCCGGCGATCAGCGATCGAATATGTGGATCGCACCTTCGCCTTGCCATGGAACCGATCATTCCTCCTTCATTGACAGCAGGCGACACTATCGCCATCATTCCCACAGCGCGCGCGATAGCCATTGAAGAATTGCACGATGGCATTGCCTTGGCCGAGAGCTGGGGCTTGCGCGTGATGCTGGGCGCCGGGGTTGGGCGTAAGCACTTTCAACAAGCCGGAACCGATGCTGAACGCATTGCCGACCTGCAGGCCGCGATCAATGACCCACACGTGTCAGCGATCTGGTGCGCACGAGGTGGCTACGGAACTATGCGTTTGATGGAGGGTATTGACCTTTCGCCCCTTCGGCAAAACCCGAAATGGCTGATCGGATTCAGCGATATCACGGTGTTGCACAGCGCCTTGCACAACATGGGTATCTGTTCGTTGCATGCCCAAATGCCCCACAACATCGGCACGAAAACAGAAGCAACGAAGGAGACCTTGCGGAAGGCATTGTTCGGCGAAGGTTTTGAAATAATAAGCAGTGAAAGCTTGCTCAGTACACAGCGACTTGGTCAATGTGAGGGCATTCTGATCGGCGGCAACCTATCGTTGCTTTACGCTTTGCGCGGCACGCCATACGACATGGACCCACGAGGCAAGATCCTTTTTATGGAAGACTTGGACGAGTTGCTCTACCATATGGATCGAATGGTGATGAACCTCAAGCTCTCGGGCTGGTTCAGGAACCTGGCCGGGCTGTTAGTTGGCGGCATGTCTGATATGCGTAACCGCAACGAAGCGGACCCTTTTGGCCAGATAGTGGAAGAAATGATCGCTGAAGCGTCGAAGGGTACCAACTACCCCGTCTGCTTCGGCTTTCCCGCAGGCCACATCCCCGACAATCACGCATTGATCATGGGTGCAAAAGCAAAACTCAGCGTCACCGAAAGCGGTGCAACGCTGAGTTTCGAGAGGGGGCTATCTGTTTAGCGCAACTCTGCGTTTCTCCTCAATTCCGCTCGAACTTGTTATAGCCTGCGGGTATCTCGAACAACGTAGGCTTCTGAACGCCCTTCGCCACTTTGGTAACCTGCAGTTTGCTCACCTCGGAACCATCCATCTTCTGTTCAACACCGAGCATGGGGAACATTCCGACGCCATCAGCCACCTCCAGGAAGAACACCGCTTGCTCGTCCTTACGGTTCAACGTTTCCAACAGGGGAACGAAGAAGTCGAACTTGTCCGCAGCGACCCAATACGTAATGGTACGGTCCTCATCATTGCTCTTCACAACCCATTTCTCGCACTTGTAGCCAGCCATGTCCTTCATCTCGCCGGTCTTTTTCACATCGGTCTTCACATCCTTGGGCAGGCGCATGTTCGGCACATCCATATAAAGTTTGCGGTCAGGGCTCAGGGCCGTTACCGTTTTGTCCCGTGTATCCACAAGCATGATACCCTGGGCATCACCTCGTGCGCTGATCTCCTCGATCCGCACATGGTCGCCCTTGATGTAATACTTGTAGTTCGTGATCACCGGACCCGTGGTCTTGGTGAATTCGATAATACCCTCGAATGCCTGTGCTTGTAAAGCTGCAACAGAGCAGAGCGCGAGGGTGAAAGAGAAGAGGTAACGATTGATATGGTTCATGTGAGTTGTCGTTGCCGAAGAGTAAACGGTCGAAAGATCCTCAGATTTGGTACCCTTTAACGGCAGTGACCCGGATGGGTTACGCACAGTTGAAGGTTCTTATCCATGGCCAAACATCTACTTACGGGTGCCGCCGGCGAGCAACTGGCGTGCCAATGGCTGCAAGAACGGGGCTTTGTGATCCTGCATCGCAACTGGCGGCACAAGCGCGACGAATTGGATATTGTAGCCAAGGATGGGCGTTTTTTGGTGGTAATTGAGGTAAAAACCTTGGGCAGCGACCGTTGGCACGCCCCTGAATTGGCCGTTGACAGGAAAAAGCAACGCACCCTGATCCGTGCTGCGGAAGAGCTGATCCACCAGACGGAAGGAGACCTGGAACTCCGATTCGACGTGATAAGCGTGACCTTTACACCCGAAGGATCCAAGATCCTGCATATACCGAACGCCTTTTACCCCACCCTGGATGACCAAACGCAATGATCGTTCGCCGAGAGGCGACCGCCGCTCTGAAGACACACGCAGCTCCTCTAGTGGCCGCGGACCAAAGAGATCCACCGAAGCACGTGGGCCGAAAAAAGAAGAGGACAATCGCGGTACCCGAGGCGAATCACGGTCCGATCGAAAATCAGGTCCTGGAGCGCGAGGGGCGGGTCGTGGAGCATCCCGTCCAACGGGTCCGAAGGAAAAGGACACCCGCAGTGAAGGCCGATCCGGACCTCGCCGCGACGATGACCGCACACCGCCTCGCTCGGGTGAAGGCAGAAGTGAACGGTCAACGGGTGCTGGTAGGCGTGATAGCGATCGTACCAGTTCTTCCCGATCATCTGGCCCATACAAAGGCAAGGGTACAAGGGATGATGGTCGACCAAGCACAGGCAAACCACGCAGCAGCAGTGCGCGACCAGAAAAGCCATGGGCCAAGCAAAGCCGCGATGAACGCACGTTTTCAGAAGGAGACCCAAAGACACGTCGACCTTTCCGCCGTGGCGAGCGCAGCAATCGGTTCAGCCTCCCGAACCCCGCCAATGAAGGACTCATTCGCTTGAACCGCTACCTGGCGCAAGCGGGAGTTGGAAGCCGGCGTGAAGCCGATACCCTGATCACCACTGGCGTAGTAACGGTGAACGGCAAAGTGGTAACCGAACTCGGCACCAAAGTGATGCCGACGGATATCGTCCACTTCGGGTCCCAGAAATTGAGCATGGAGCAAAAGCGGTACGTGCTGCTCAACAAACCCAAAGACACCATTACCACAACGGACGACCCGCAAGAGCGGCACACCGTGATGGACCTTATCAGAAATGCCTGTACAGAACGCCTCTACCCAGTGGGCCGCTTGGACCGCCACACCACAGGCGTGCTGCTGCTTACCAATGACGGCGACTTGGCCAAGAAACTCACCCACCCGAGCTATGGTGCGGAAAAGCTCTACCATGTAACGTTGGACAAGAGCGTACAAGCTGCGCACCTGCAGGAATTGGTGAACGGCATCAATCTCGATGATGGTCTTGCACGCGCTGATGAAGCGAGCTATGTGGCCACTGCCGATACGCGCCGTGAGGTGGGCATAAAACTGCACATGGGCCGCAACCGCATAGTGCGCCGCATGTTCGAAGCTCTCGGTTACGAGGTGATGAAATTGGACCGTGTCATGTTCGCAGGTCTAACCAAGAAAGACCTGCAACGAAGTCACTGGAGGCATCTTTCCGAAAAAGAGGTAACCCTCTTGAAGCGCATGAAGGACGTTCAGACAAGCACCAAGGAAGAACGTGGCGGCAAGCGATTGCGAACCTCCTACGGCAGCGAGTAAACCTATTGAGTTACGAGCGTGATGCTCCTCTGTGTTCGGTCGCCATCGCCTTCAATCACACCGAAGGTCCATTTCTCGGTTCCCGCAACAGAACGTGTGATCACCTGTTTATCGAACATGTAAGGGTTCATGTTGATGTCGGCAGTGTCCGTTCCTGTCGCTGGAGCTTCATCGTAAGAGACGTTGAGTACGAAAAGTTCCAGCGGATCCGTGCCTTGAGCAGCGATCATCCAAATACGCAACGTGTCGGAAAGACCCACCGTATCGTTGGTGAACGTGTAGCCGCTATCGTTGCGGAAGGTGATATCGGCGGCGGAAGAACCATCCACCTCATTGTCCTTTTCGCAGGACGTGATCAACGCGAACAGGAGCAATAATGCGAAGATCCACTTCTGTACCATGCCCCAAAAATAGATCCAGAGCAGCATTCTGTTCATCCACCATGGCGCAAATGGTTCAACACAAGAACTGACAATTCCGGCAGATACCTGAGGCGAAAAACAACAGCGCGCTTTCGAGGATCCTAACTTCGCCCACTGGCCAACCCATGATGAGCGTACGACGATTTGGCAAACTGCTGCTGAGTTACTTCTTCCGGGGGCTCTTGCTTACGGTACCACTGGCCATCCTTATCTACGTACTGGCCACGGTATTGCATCGGCTGGACAGCCTTATCCCCTATGATTTTCCAGGACTTGGCATTCTCACTCTATTGGTTGGCGTAACGCTGATCGGTTATTTCGGAAGCACATTCCTCTATCAGCCCATTGCTGACTTTGGCCATGAGGTACTTCAGCGAATTCCGTTCCTCAAGACCATATACAGCGCGTTGACCGACATGATGGAAGCGCTGGTGGGCAGCAAGAAAAAGTTCGATCGACCCGTACTGGTGCGCATGGTCCAAGGCAGCAACTTGGAAAAGCTTGGCTTCATCACTTCCAAAGACCTCACGCATTTGGGGGTGACAGGCAATAAAGTGGCTGTGTACCTGCCGCACAGCTTTGCTTGGAGCGGTAATCTCTACATAGTGCCCGCGGAAAACGTAATACCCCTGGATGCAAAGGCCGGCGACGTTATGAAGTTCGTTGTAAGCGGCGGTGTTGTGGACGGGGACGAGTGACCCGAACCCCTACGGCACGTCAATTGACAAGCGTTTGACCACATTCCTGAAGACATGAAAAAACTGACAACTCTTATCCTGCTCCTTGCCTCACTGAACCTTTTTTCGCAGACCGTCGTGAACAACACCAGTTTCACGTTCAGTGGTGGAGTGTATCCAACGTTCAGCGTGACCTTCAATAATGCGGACGCCGGAATGGTGGAGAAATGGTACAAGACACAACTCAAGAATATCAGTGCCGATATGGGAGGAAAGAAAGAAGTCATGAGTATTGGAACACGCTTGCCGGAGATCAGTAGCGACACGATCCGCGTGTTCCTGAAGGCGGACAAGCCGAAGAAAAGCACAGATGTGTACTTGCACGCTGCCTTCCGCGTGAACGGCGCGTTCGTGGGTCCTGATAGTGACGCACGGCAACTCGAAGGCTGTAAGAGCTGGATGTATCAACACGCGGTCATGCTCAAAAAGGAACTGGTCCAGAAGGAGTTGGAAACCACAACCAAGCAGCAGACGATCCTGGAGAATGAACTGGCTGGTTTGGTGAAAGAGAATGACCGCGCGCAGAACAGCATTGAGAAAACCCAGGCGAACATCACGGAGGACGAACAGGAAAAGGCCGAGGTGGAAGGAAAGAGCACCATGATGGTGACCAGTGTAGATGCCAAACGACAAGAAGTCGCCAATGGCCCCACCGAAGCGAACACGAAAGAACTACAAGACTTGCTGAAGGAACAAACGAAGTTGACGGGCAAGTCGGAAAAGCTTGCGAAGAACATCGAGAGCGGAAAAAAGAAGATCGAGGACCTCCAATATCAGATCAAAAAGAACCTGGCTGATCAGGACGCCAAAGGGAAAGCGATCGATGTGCAGAAGAAGTTGGTGGAGGAAGTCCGAACAAAGTTGGCCGGGGTGAACTAACCACCGCGTTCATTGGCTCACGTACTTTCGGCGCGTGTCACACGCCCGCAGGAACGCACTGATCCTTCTTCATTTCACGGTCTTCCTATGGGGATGGACCGGCATCTTCGGCAAGCTGATACACCAGGGCGCAACGCAACTGGTTTTTACACGGACGTTCATCGCGCTTGTGGGTTTGGCGAGTTTCGCCCTGTTCGCCAAGCGCTCACTGAGTTGGCGCACACCAGACCTGAAACAATATGCGCTGGTCGGGGTGCTGATCGTAGCGCACTGGGTCACTTTTTATGGAAGTATCAAGGTAAGTACCGCAAGTATCGGAGCGGCCTGTCTTGCGACCAGCACCATGTTCACGGCCTTGCTCGAGCCGTTCTGGTTCCATCGGAAGATCCGAACCTACGAAGTGGTGCTGGGCGCTGTGGTGATGGGTGCACTGTTGCTCATGTTCGGTCTGGAAACGGAATTCCGCCTCGGTATCGCACTCGGTATTCTGAGCTCATTGCTGAGCGCATGGTTCAACATAGTGAACGGTGTTCTCGTGAAACGGGACGACCCTGTGAGGATCGGTTTCTATGAGTTATTGTGCGTTATGCTGCTTGCTGCGGCATGGCTGATCGGTTCTGGTGAATGTCCGCAACTTCCTTGGCAACTCCCAACAAGTGACCTTCTCTACCAGCTGGTGCTCGGGCTGGTCTGTACCACTTTTGCTTTCGTATCGGGAATAGCGGTGATGAAGCAGCTATCCCCATTCACCGTGGTATTGGCCGTGAACCTGGAACCAGTGTACACCATATTGATCGCGTTGATCATTTGGGGTGAAGGAGAACGAATGCACGCGGGCTCGTATGCGGGCATTGCGCTCATTCTTTCGTGCCTTATGATGAATGGCTGGTTGCAAAGGCGCGAACGCCTGCGGCAGGAAGCCACCCAGATCTCCGCGATCCAATGAGCGGCCTTTCGAGCGCAGCCCGCATCATCATTGCCCTAGGGGCCTGTCTGTTGGTGTTCTTCATTACACGCGAGATCTATCGTGAGGATCCAGAGCTGAAAACGGTTGATAGCACCGTATTGCTCGAACGTGTTCGCCCTGTGTTGAAGTTGGTGAACGTGGAAGGCGACATGAGCGAACTGTACAGTCACCAGGACTCGTGGCGATACTCGCGGCTGCTTTCCGGCCTGCCATCGTTCCAGAAGAAAGCGGTGTTGCGCGTGAAGGCGCGAGTTAGTGTAGGTTATGATCTCGAAGGTTTGAAGTTGACGACCAACGAAGCCGATCACACCGTTACCATCAGCTCGCCACCAGTTCCACAAGTGCTGAGCATTGAACACGACATCGACTACTTCGACATAGATGAAGGACTGTTCAACAGCTTCTCCCCGCAAGAACTATCCGCATTGAACAAAGAGGCCAAGCAAGTGATCCTTGACAAGATCCCGCAAAGCGGGTTGTTGGAAGAAGCGGCAAAACGAAGAACGGAAATGCTCGTTGTGTTGCGCGCACTTGTAGAAAGTGCCGGTTGGAAATTGCAAGTGGAAGGAGAAGCGGCTCCTACCCTGCGCTAGCGGATCACCTGGCCAAGGCAGGAAGTACGGCTTGGGAGGCTCCCAAGATCACACCTTGGTTGGCGGCTTGTGCGAAAACAACGACGCTTGCATTCGCTCTATCCACAACGCCATCCATTCCCAATTCCAGCAGAACGGCCCCACCTGTCAGCGGGGCACTTACGAAAGATCGCACCACATGCGCATGGTGCAGGGTATGGCCCCCGTTCTCGCCGCGCTTCACCACTGTGGACAAACCATCCTCGACCAAACACGCCACCAGCTCGGTTCCAATAGGCGCATCGGTTGTTGTGACCCGGACACTGATGACATTGCCGTGTTGCTCGACTCCCACCGACAAGCCAACATTGGTAGGCTCCTTCAACGCACTCGATACAGCCTGAGCCAATTTCTCTTTGTCCGAGCCCACAAACGCTTTCGATCCGTTCACCACACACTCCGGTGTGTACACGCCACCGGGTAATCGCTCAGCGTAATTCCGTTGCCTATCGCTCCATTTCGCAGAACTGAACGGGTCCTTCCACCCGAGACGATTCCAATAGTCCACATGGAAACTGAGGGCATACACAGCGTCACCCTGCTTACGCGATCTCTCGATCAGGTCGATCAGCGCCTCATCCGCAGGAGGGCAACTCGAGCATCCTTGTGAGGTAAAAAGCTCCACCACCGCGAAACCGGTCGAGGGCTTCATGGTTGTTAGTGCTATCGATGTTCGATCCCCGGCGGTGAAGGCGTTCAAAAAGAAGACGCAGAGCGAACTGCCCAGAAACAGGACAATTATGGTTGAGTATCGCGAGTTGAACATGTTACTATAACCTGAACACAAAGCTCGTATTGCACGTTGTCGCGTGAACGTCACGCACCGGACAATTCAACGGTCACGGGGCTACCTTAGCGCACCCATGAGCAACACAGCACTGGCACCGTGGATGTACTGTCCATCTCTCACCCGCTACGAGCGCTGGCGCACGCGGGAAGTGCGTATCGGCGACATCGGCATCGGTGGCGACAACCCGATCCGCGTGCAGAGTATGACCACTACGGACACCATGGACACGGCAGCGACCGTGGCACAAAGCATCCGTATGATCGAGGCGGGGTGCGAACTGGTGCGGATCACAGCACCGAGTAAAAAAGAAGCGGAAAATCTGGCGGAGATCCGCAAGCAGCTGCACGCGAAAGGGTTCAAAGCACCGCTCGTCGCGGATATCCACTTTACCCCGAACGCCGCGGAGATCGCTGCACGCATCGTGGAGAAGGTGCGCGTGAACCCCGGCAACTACGCTGACAAGAAGAAATTCGACGTACGCGAGTACACGGATGCGCAGTACGAAGAGGAGTTGGAACGCATCCGCGAGCGTTTCACACCGCTGGTGCGTATTTGTAAAGAGCATGGTACGGCCATGCGCATCGGCACCAACCACGGCTCGCTCAGTGATCGCATTCTGAACCGGTATGGAGATACGCCGCTCGGCATGGTTGAGAGTGCGTTCGAATTCTTACGGATCTGCAGAGACGAGAACTATCACGAGATCGTGCTGAGCATGAAGGCCAGCAATACGCAAGTGATGGTGCAGGCGTATCGACTGCTTGTGCACAAGATGATGTCGCTCGGTTGGGACTATCCGCTGCACTTGGGTGTCACTGAAGCGGGAGATGGCGAAGATTGACGTGTGAAGAGAGCTGTGGGCATTGGTGCGTTGCTTGAAGATGGTCTCGGTGATACCGTTCGCGTATCACTCACAGAAGAACCCGAAGCGGAGATCCCGGTGGCAAAGGCGTTGGCGGATCGCTATTCGGCGCGCCGTGGCCACGCTCCTATTCCAGAAGTACACCATGTACCCAATGATCCGTTCTCACATACACGCAGACACACGCGGGAAGTGCTGAACATCGGTGCTCGACATGTACCAGTGGTCATGGCGGACCTGAGCACGAAAGAGAAGATCACCCCGGCAACGTTGTTCTCGTACGGCTATCACTACAGCGTTCCGTTGGACAAGTGGAACCTTACCGATCAGGCTTGTGATTACCTATTCATTGGTGACCATCACCTTACGTTCGAGATCCCGGGCACGTTAGGTATCGTACAGGAACATGCAACCTGGCTGAAGGACAGGAACAAGCCAAGGCATTATCCCCTGCTACAACCTGCCGAACTGCTGGCGAATGCGCCAACGCACCACGACCTCAACTTCGTTCATGCCACGCTCGCGGATCTTACCGATGAATTCATCGCTGCTGTTGAGGATGACGATAGTTGTGTCCTGCTCCTGGACACTTTGAACGAGCATGGCCTCGCGGAACAACGCGCCGCGTTCTTCAAGTTGATGGTGAAGAAGTGCGGGATCCCCGTGATCATCGGCCGTGACTATCCGAACCTGGACGAGCTGCATTTGATGCTCCATAGCAGTACCGATATGGGTGCATTGCTACTCGACGGTCTTGGCGACGGAGTAATGATCTGCCCGGAAAAGAGCGGTACCGACCAGATGGTGAACCGAACAGCATTCGGCATTCTGCAAGCAGCGAGAACCCGCATCAGCAAGACCGAGTATATCAGCTGCCCCAGCTGTGGCCGCACACTCTTCGATCTGCAAGAGACCACGGCGAGGATCCGCGCACGCACGAGTCACCTGAAAGGTGTGAAGATCGGGATCATGGGGTGCATTGTGAACGGCCCGGGCGAGATGGCTGATGCGGACTACGGCTACGTGGGCACAGGCCCTGGCGTGATCACGTTGTACAAGGAAAAGGATGTGGTGAAGCGCAACGTTCCCAGTGAACACGCCGTGGACGAGCTGATCGCGCTGATCAAGGAGGGGGGGGATTGGGTGGAGGTGGCCCCGTGAGATCAGCGAACGCCACCATTATATCTTCGACCACATGATGGTTTTACGCATTCATTCAGGCCTTGGGGCACTGCTTATTTCTGGACTTTCGGCGTTTGCTCAGGGAGAAGCACTGATCAATAAGGTCGGGACGAATTTGGGAACGAGGGTCCACTTTATTGAGCATTGCAAAGTCCAATGGGCTAAAAGCTCCGAGCTACGGATCTTTCCCGCGGACAAGTTCTGTGAATGCATGATCCCTATTGCACTGGCTGCACCCGCCATCGCGCAGAGCGAGCGTGCGAAAGTGCTCGACGCGGTCGACATCCAAACACTATGGTCCAACAGCCCCACCGCATTCGAGGAGATGGTCGTATGCACAGGGATGGACATGACGACCATTCACCTGAGCATAATGGGAGCGGATGGCGTACGGAGATTCCGCAGCGGGTGTGCCGAACAACTCGCAAAGGACCCGAACATCACCGCCACAGGGGCGAAGGCGGAGAAGTTGTGCGACTGTCTTGTGGATGCGATAATGCAGAGGGACCTTACCATCGGTGATCTGCAAGCCGCGATGAACCCGAATTCACCTTTGTTCAACGAGGTGTTCTTGCCATGCATGACCGACGCTATCCCGACATCGTCAGCCTACCATAGTTCACTGGACGACATTAGCGGACCACAAGGTGCCACGACCATGCCGGTCATTTCACTCGGGAAGGTCCACAAGGTGAAAGTCCGTGTCGGCGGCACAGAGCAGTATTTCATCATCGATTCCGGCGCGGAGGACTGTATCATCTCGTCGACGTTCGCCCAAGAACTCGCAAAGGCCGGAGCCATCGACACGAGTGAACACATTCCATCGCGGGACTATTTGATGGCGGACGGCACCAAGGTCACCTGTGAGCGCCATGTGATCTCCGGCTTAGAGATTGGCCCGTTCAAGGTCAGCCGGGTCATGGCCGCCAGCATCGACCAGAACATCCAATACCTCCTCGGAAAATCCTTCCTGAACAAATTCAAGGAATGGCGGATCGATGAAGTGGGCAAGACGTTCACATTGCAGCGCTGAACGGTCATCATTCCGGTGAAAGTCGATCCGTCGATTATCGGAAGCGCTACTAACTTCGTTCGCATGACTCCCCGCTATTTTCTGGGCACCACGCTCATTGGCCTCAGTCTTCAGCTCGCCGCGCAGAACGACAAGCCCTCCCTCGAACTTCTGAAACGTTACATGGTCGGCAGCTACTCCAGCTCCGCCCAAGCCGCGCGCGACACCAACTACTACAACATCGAGTTGGAAATGGCCCGCATCTGGTTGAAGGAAACCGACGGCATTTGGTTGTACGTGGAACAAGCCACAGCGAAAAAGAAGGACAAACCATACCGCCAGCGGATCTATCACCTCACGCAACTGGACGACAGCACCTTCAGCAGCAGCGTTTGCAATTTGGACAGCATGCACCTGTTCACCAGTGCCTACAAAGACATCGCGCGCTTGGGCGCCATGAAGCCGAGCGATGCGAAACCATTGGAAGGCTGCGCGCTGATCCTGCATTGGCGGAATGGGCGCTTTGTCGGAAGCACACACGAAAGCGATTGCAAGAACGCCTGGGGCAAGGCCACGTACGCGACGAGCGAGGTGGTGATCGGCCCGGACGGTGTGCTAAGCTGGGACCGCGGTTACGACGACTCGCACACACAAGTGTGGGGCGCGGAATTGGGCGGCTATGAATTTGTGAAGATGAAGGTGGAGCCAGCCACGAAGTAGCCGAAACTATTGCACCGCGCTTTTGGGCAGCCGCATCCGCTTGTCCTTGAAGATGCCGACATATTGCAGCGTCAACTCCATTCCGCCACGGTAACGGGTAGCGGCCCGCAACCCGGAAATATTGATGTCATAGCTCAGGCCGATCACGAGCAGTCGCTTGTATTCGAGAAGCAAGGATGGAACGATCGCATCACCATAACGATAGAACGCGCCGAGGTAGAACGAGCTGGACGTCTTGTCATTGGTATATCGACTGTCCAGGCCCACACGCCTGTGCAAAAGACCACCGACCACGATCTCGATC